>JAPLUJ010000042.1 GCA_026397695.1 Verrucomicrobiota bacterium
ACAACTTGCCGACAATGTGGTTCGGCATTTTGGTCGCGCCCGGTTCGGCGGGCGGCGCGGGCCTGGTTTCCGGTTTGCTAGAAGCCGGCGATTGCTCCCACTTCGCCACCTCCTTGGCATGGCGCTCCTTGAGACCGGGCAGGATCTCCTTGGCATAATGGTCCATGGCGGCACGGCACGCCGGATCGGCCTTCAGTTGATCCGGCGTCAGCCAGAACTCGGTGGACGTACCACCCACACTGCCGAGCACCATGCCGACCGGCACCTGGATCGATTCCTGAAGGCGCACCGCAAAGGCCAGCGGCAGCGCGCTGAACGCAAGCGTGTTGTTAGAAGTGGCGGCCCGCCACTTGCCCTTGGCGCTGGCCATGCGAATCGTCGGATAGTTGCCTTCGGCGATTTTCGCCAGCACCGGGTCGTTCTTGGCCGCACCGGCGGCGCCCACGCCCATGTTCGATTGGCCGGAGCCGATCCACACTTCGCCGACCAACACATCCGTTAGCTTGGTGGCGCCGATTTGCATGTCATCGGGACCGCCTGCCTTCAAGGGTTCGAGCTTGACCAGCCACTTGCCGTCGGGGCCTGCCTTGGTGGTCTTGCTCTGGTCGCGGAAGCGCACGCTCACCTCTTCGCCGGGCGCGCTGATGCCCCACACCGGAACCGGCATGTCACGTTGCAACACCATGTGGTCGCCGAAAACCGGCGCGGGCTTGGTTTCGGCTATGCTGCTGGATGACAGGCCGGCGAGAATGCCGCCAAGCAGGGCGGTGGAACGGGTGGTAATCATGACCGGAGGGGAATGTTGGATGTTGGATGTTGAGTTACGGCTTGGGCTTGGCGGGTGCGTCCGCCGGGGGCTGGGGCATCGCGGGCATGGGTGTTAGAGTGGCGGTGGTGTCCCGGTAATCGCCCTTGCGGCGGTATTCGATCTTCACGGTGTCGCCGGCCTTGTGGCGTGCCAGCACGAGCATGAGATCCTCCCTGTCGATCACACGTGTTCCATCGACGCGGATCAAGGCATCACCGACGGCAAGGCCGGCCTTTTCAGCGGCGGCTTGCAGGACCAACTGGGCGATTTCCAGGGCATCGGGCAATTGATTGCTAACAATTCCCAAAGACGCCGCTCCCGGTCCGATGACCAAGCGCGGGGGGTCCAATTTCAGCAGCCACGCGACCCAATCTTTTTCTACCTCATCGATCTTCTTGCCATAGATCTTTTCGGTGGCGGCAATGCCGCTGGAGTCCGTGGCGAAGCCCTCATTGTAGAGGGCATACCACTTCGGCAGTTTGCCGGTGACTTGCAGATACATGCTTTATTTCTGCTGTGCCATGGCTGCGCGGGCCTGCTTGGCGACCTCGATCCATCCAGGGTCCTTGGCGAGGATCTCAAAGGCGGCAGCGATTTCCGGGTTCTGCTTCATCTCGGCATCATCCGCGTAGGGCGCGAAGATCCGGAAAAACTTGATGGTACGGTAATTGTAGGCTTTCCCGTTTTTGACAGGTGGCAGCGGCAGCGGCTCGCGAATCAGTTCCGGATGAGCGTGCAACCACTCGCCTAACAACATAACTCCGCCATGAATGCTTTGAGTCATGGCATAGTTCATGGCCGCGCCGGGTCCCGACTTCTCGAGCACCAGCAGCACTTCGAGGGGTTGCGCCAACAGGCTCTTTTCGGGCATGTCCGGAAAGCGGGCGCGGAATTTGCGATACGCATCCAGATAAACATGCCCGCCCTGGTCCGATCCGAACACGTCGAAAAAATACCACCCCGTGTCGCGATCGAGGGTTGCCACGGGGAATACGAGCGCCTCGTCCCGATAGTTCAATAGCTGTTTGCGCACTGCGGCCTTCTGGTCGTTGGTCAATTCGCGTTGGGTCGCAAGATGGAGGATTTTCCGCAAGCCCTCGCTGCGCTGCGGTGCCTGGCTGGATGCCTTGGCCGCTTCCAACCGGTAACCGTCCGCATTGAGTTGCGTCATGAGTTGCGGATGACAGCGTGTCCAGGATTCATGGAGCGGCAACACTGCAGACAAATCGCCCGGGCACTGCTTGCACAATTCGTTGAGAACCATGGATAGGGTTTTGGTCTCGTAGCGATCGGGATTGAGCCGGCTCAGATCGGTTAGGGCCCCTTCACCGCGCAACGCGGCCTGAGCGCTTTTTTCCAGCGCGGCGACAAGCTTTCCGGCGGCTTGTCTGGCAGCGGGACGCCGCACCTGCCAGTGGTTGTGGAGCCCGATCACGGTCACCAGCCGCGGCGGCTCCATACTCGTGAGCGCCTCCACGATCCGCTCAAGCTCGCGACCGCTGAAGTCGTCGATGCGGCGGAGCTTGGTGGCGAGGTCCGGCGGGAACCGGTCGTCAATTCCCAACAAAACAATCGGCAGGCTGCGGCGGCACCTCGCGGCCACCTCCGGATTATCGCTCCGGGAGAGGCGTGCGATCGTATCATACTCGCCAATGGCAGCCATGCGGATGACTTTTTCCGCCTCTTCGCGCACCTTGAAGGACTCGTTGCCAAGTGCCACGCCGGCCTCTTCAAGGGACATGGCCACTGCGGGCACAATCAATGTCGCGGCAATCCATAAACATAACAACGGTTTTAACAACATGACTGGCGCTGTGGGATTAGGGGGGTGCAGGACGTGATCAGTGCCGCTGGGAGGAGGCGGCATTCAGGTCGCGAAGAATCCACGCGGTGACGAGTTCCACGTTCATTTGATCAATGATATTGCTACCCACGGGAGGCATCCGGGTGAAGCCACCGGTGGCGGCTATCCGCCGGAGCAGCACGGAGCGGGCGGGATCACCGGGCTCGACAATCCGATTGAGCGGGCTGCCGCCGTTGTTCATGGGAATGCCGCCGATCAAACCGGTGGCGGCGAGTGGGAGTTGGGCGCGGACGTCCCATGCAGCGGGTGTGCCGCCGCCTGCCATGTGGCAATGCGCGCAGTTGACGTCGAGGTAGGAGCGGACGCGTGCCTCGCGTGAGATCCGCTCTTCGTTAGGGAGATAGTGGCGGGGCAGGGAATCCGCCGCTTCCGG
>JAPLUJ010000232.1 GCA_026397695.1 Verrucomicrobiota bacterium
CCAGGACGGCCAGGGCGTGGCGTGTGCGTTGCAGGATGCGCGCGGCAACCGCGCCCTCGACATAGCGGAAAAACGCGGGATCACGCCCCAAGGCACCCATCACCGTGCGGGAAAAGAACACCCGGAAAATCCACCGCCAGCGCCGGTTGTTCCATATCTCATGGTAGAAGCGTGCCCTTTCCGCAGGCGGGCGCTGCACTAACAGCGCGCGCACGCGCTGCCGGGAATGGGCGAGCGGCAACACCCCTTGGCGGAACAACGCGAAGTAATGCTCGAACTTGCCCGCCGCGCCGATCCCGCGGGCCACCGCCCCGGGCTTTGAATCCCAGAATTCCCGCACCTCGCGTGGCAGGGAATGCCGGCACGCCTGATAGATCAGGATCCGCCGCGACGATGGCCGCGACCCTAACAATTCCAAAAACTCCGGGTGATCGAGCGTCGCATACGCCGCGCGGCGCAATTCGATGCAGGCGATTTGCGCGGCATTCATTTCCACGGCGGTCACCGAGGCTGCCCCGGCGGCGAGCAGGGCAAAGCTGTTATCACCTGCCGAGCCGATGCTCAGGCAATGCCTGCCCTGCGGCTTCAATGCCGCGACCAGCACGCGTGAATCCTCCCAGCACTGGGCATAACGGATCGCCGCAAAATCGGCGCGGTGCTGGATTTCGGTAGTGCTCATGACGCGATGATCCGCACGACACCCGAAGCGCCGTCCATTTCGACGCGGTCGCCGGTTTTCAACAGGCGGGTGATTCCTGGCAGCGAGACGATGCACGGCAGGCGCAGTTCACGCGCGACGATGGCGGAATGCGAGAGCAGGCTGCCGCGTTCAACTAACAAGCCGGCGGCGGCCGGGAAGAGGACGACCCAGCCGGGGTCGGTCTGGCGGGCCACCAGGATTTCGCCGGGTTCGATGCGCGCGCCCCGCGGCTCGAGGACCACCCGCACCCGGCCGGTGATGCGGCCGGGACAAGCGCCGACACCCGTTAGAGCGCCGCTGTCGGCTGCCGGAGGAGTTATGGGTTCATGTGTGAATTGCCCGTAGCGCGAAACCGGCCCGCGTGTGCTGAAGCGGTCCGGCGGAGCGGCCGTGGCCGCGTAATCGGCGAACTCCGCCCGCCGTTGCCGCGCCAGGGCGGCGAGGCCGGCGGTGGTTGCGGTGGACTCCCAGACGGCGAGAATCTCCCCCAGTTCCAGATAGAACACATCGTCCGCGGATTCTAGCAAGCCGTCGGCGTGGAGGCGCCGCCCGAGTTCACGCAGCACCGCGCGCACGCGACCGAAAACCCGGGTGCGTTCGAAACGGAGGTTTTCACGCGAACAAACGCGCTCGCGGGCATGGCGCAGCACACAACGGAAAAGCACGCGTTTGACCGGATTGTCGATGCGCGGAACCGGCCTCGCCGCAGGCAGTGACGGGGTGTTAGGCTCGCCGCGGAGCGCCATCGATCCGATGGCTATCAGCAAACTCGCAGGATCATCCCGCACGGTCGGACTTTCCAGTTTCAATTCCTCAAGGCAGCGGTCGC
>JAPLUJ010000105.1 GCA_026397695.1 Verrucomicrobiota bacterium
ACGCGGTGGCGGTGGGGCTGGCGGTTCTAGCAGGTGGAATCTCGGCCGCGGTAGCCGCGCCGTTGTCCGCTCCAATACCCCGGGCGCGGGCGCGGGAGATTCTACTGCCGCCGAACTGGCGTGATTCGCTGTTACGGGGAAAGCTTTCGGCCACGGTCTTGATTTCCCGGCAGGCGGAGGTGAGCGCCGCCGATCACCGCTTGGCGGAGTGGCTTGCCAAGGAGGGGGTTGCAGCCAAGGATCCCCTGCATCTCCACCTCGACGGCGACCGGGTGACCGCATTTCTGGATGCCATCGACGGACATCCGCAGGTGTTGGGCGGCAAGGACCGGTTGCCCGTGCGGCGGATCCCAGGACAACGCATTCATCTCGCCACCGTGAGCCTGCATCAGAACCAGGTGCGCTTGGCGCCCGATGAAAATGCCGCCCCGTGGACCGAAATCGGTGGCGCATTCTGGCAAATCGGCGAGGATTTTCTGAGTCGGGCGGGCGAGGGGAATATTCCGGCGTCTCTCCATGGTATCATGCAGCCCCTGGCACGCGGAGACTCGGTGGAAATTCCGCTCCGCCTACTCCTCGACCATCTCGATCCATGGCAGGATTGGCTTGAATTTCCTGTGGACGGTTGGCTTGCGTGCCTGCAGTTCGTCCCGGCGCCAGCGTCGTTTCATCTCACGCTCGAAGGATCACTCCAACACTTGGAGGCGCAATTGACGGTGGTTTATGGCGACTCCGCACCGGTTTCGCCGGGATACGGAAGAGTGGAAAACCTGCCCCGTCTCGTGGACGAGCATTGCGAAATTCGTGATGTCTCGACCGAAGCGCGTGCCGCCAGCCGCCTGGAACAGGCCGGATTGCAACCCTTCAATCGTGCTTCCGGATGTTGGTCGCTGTCCGGTGAATCCTCGGTCATCCACTTCCTCACCCACAGCTTGCCCTGCCTCCGCGAGGCATGGCGCGTCACCGAAGGAACGCGCCTCAGCCAACTCAGCCAACGACTCACCGTGGTCTCACCGAGAATTGAGATCCTCGGCTCCGGCCAAGATTGGCTGGCGTTCGACCTGAAGTTTCAAACGACAGATGGCACCGTCGTTCCAGCCACTGAAATCCGCCAATGGCTGCGCTCCGGAAATCGTTCGGCCAAGCTGCCTGGCCGCCGCCATTGGGTCATCTCCGATGATTTGACCAACCTGATAGATCCCCTGTTCAGCGAACTTGATCTGCACCAAACAGGTGGCCATTTCGAAGCCTCATCACGCGCCGGGGAAGTAGTATTGGAAATACGTAAAAAGCTCCATAAGGATAATATACAGAGCGATTTATGTAATCAATATAATTTTGTAATGCCAAGCACATTGCAGGCGCATCTGCGGCCCTATCAGAGGCACGGTGCCGGCTGGTTGCTGGATCGGGTCGAGCGCTTCGGCGGGGCGCTGCTGGCCGACGACATGGGCTTGGGTAAAACGCTGCAAGCGATCGCCTTGATCGAGTGCTTGTTTGCCAAGCCAGTGTTCGCCTCGGGATTGGTATTGGTGATTGCGACCACCTCGCTGTTAGGGAACTGGCGCGCGGAATTCGCGCGTTTTGCGCCGGGTCGGCGGGTGCGGATGCTGCACGGGACTGGTCGGGATGCGGAGCGTGAGCGGCTTGATGCGGGAGACGTGATCCTCACCAGTTATGGCACGTTGGCGCGGGATTTGGCGTGGCATTTGCAGCGCGATTACTTGGCGGTGGTGG
>JAPLUJ010000723.1 GCA_026397695.1 Verrucomicrobiota bacterium
AGCTGAGGGTGTGGTTCATGATCGATTGCGACGCCGTGCGACGCCGCTCCAGAAAGCGGATTCGCTGAGTGGCTTGATCATGCCGGTTTCAATTTCGGTCTCGCGCCGCGCGGCCTCGTGAAGGATTTCTGGCGGAGTGGTGATGGGTGCCGCACTATGGAGAAGATCGCACGCCAGCTTGATGCGGGACCGCCGTGGCAGCTTCATGGCCAAACTTTGGACTTCGGATGCGGAATTCATGGGCAGAGGATCGCACGCGTGGATTGCGCGGCAAGTGGAAAGTGTCCGGAGTCCAGCAGTGTCCAAGGCGTTTGGCTGGCTATGGCAGTGTGCCACATCCAAGCGGCTGAAAACATCGGATTGCCGATTGCGGATTGTTGATTTTGAATTTTGAATTTTAAATTTTGAATGGAAGAGAAGAGGTGCTTCGCGCTGGACTCTTGGTCTTGCATTCAACATTCAACATTCAACATTCAGAATTCAAAATTCCCCATTGGCTCTTCCTTTGCGCCTTTGCGGCTTTGCGCGAGACCTTCTTCCACAATGCCAATGCGAAGAGATTTTGAATGTTGATTGTTGGATTGAAGAGGAAGAGGGAGAAGTTTGAAAAGGAGGCAGCAGAGGGTGCCCGACCCCACCTGCCCACCGAGCGTCAGATGACATCCTCCGGAAAGTGTCTGTTGAAGTCCATTGCCCCGTGGAGAATGCGGATCACCTGCAGAGCGTCGTCCCCGACGGCGAAAAAGATGACGTGCATTTCGTACCGGGCAGAGCGACAGCCTTGTGAAAGGTCATTGCGCTGGCGGAAGGTGTCGGGCTGGGCCTGGATCGCCTCCAGTTTTTTCCACAACCCACTCACATAGTGCGCTTCCTGCTCGGCACCCCAAGTTTGGCGCGTATAAATGGCGATGGATTGGAGGTCGTGGATCGCGGCGGGCGAGAGAACGAGCTTCATCGAGTGCCATTTGCGAGGGTCTGAAATTCGTCCTCGGAGTTCACTGAAGTGCCTTCGCCACGTTGGAGTTGATTCCAGCCGAGGTCGATCTCGGCTTGAAGGCGCGAGTGCATGGCGTCGCGTTCCCGCATCAGCCGCAGCGATTCCCCGACCACCTCGCTGGCGCTGTTGTAAACGCCGGAATCCACTTTGAGCCTGATCAGATGTTCCAACTCTTGCGTGAGAGAAATATGCATGGGAAACCTCCTTACGGGGTCTAGCTTGCTTCAAGACCCATGGCTTGTCAATCTTGGAAGTGACATCTGAGGCGGCAAAACTCTCATCGGGCCTAACTGGCATGGCACCGCGAAGCGGGGCAATGCGGAGTGAGCGCCAGCGAACTTGGTTAGGCGCGGGTTTGCTGCGGCGGAGAAGGTGAGGGAAAAATGTTGAATTTTGAATTTTGAATTTTGAATTGAAGAGGAGAGGTGCTTCGCGCTCTTGGTCTTGCATTCAACATTCAGCATTCAGAATTCAAAATTCACCATTGGCTCGCTTGCGAGCCTGTCCCCGCTAAATCACATTGGGGGCAAGACGCGGGACTGGAAGACTCAGTAGAAGGGTGCTTCGCGCCCTGTCATGCGGAAATGCGAACATCGAACATCCAACAAAGAGAAAATGCGAACATCGAACATCGAACGTCGAACATCCAACGTTGAACGAAAGAGAGAAAGGTGCGTCATGCTGAGGGAGAAAAGTTGCAGGTTGCAAGTTGCAAGTTGCCTGGCGCGCTCTTCTGTTCGAAGTTCGGCGTTCGATGTTGAATGTTCGATGTTCGTATTCCTCTTCTGTTCGAAGTTCGGCGTTCGATGTTGAATGTTCGATGTTCGTATTCCTCTTCTGTTCGAAGTTCGGCGTTCGATGTTGAATGTTCGATGTTCGTATTCCTCTTCTGTTCGAAGTTCGGCGTTCGATGTTGAATGTTCGATGTTCGTATTCATTCTTTCCGACAGGGCCGCGCCGGCGAGGTTGTTGTACGCCCCGAAAATGGGCTTGCGGCGGCCCTAATACGAGTTACTCTCTCCGCATGCGGGACTACCGTGGCATCATCACCCTAGAACCTGGCAAACGCGGTGGCAAGCCGTGCATCCGGCACATGCGCATCACGGTGTATGACGTTCTTGGCTGGCTGGCTGCCGGGATGACGCCGGAAGAAATCCTGGCGGACTTTCCCGCATTGACCCAGCAGGATATCCAGGCATCATTGGCGTTTGAACCCATTCCCATCATCCCTTGATGATCACCGAAAATTTCACTAAATCCTTCGAGGAGGCAGAGCGTTGGAACCTCCGATTCTGGCAAGCCCAGAAGCCGGAAGTCATTTTCGCGGCCGCCTGGCAGATGATTCTCGATTACCAGCTCCTTCACGACACTGATGCTGACGAACCAAGACTTCAAAGAACTGTTGAGCATTTTGGCAAAACATGAGGTGAGGTATCTGATCATCGGCGGTTATGCGGTGATGAAATATACCGAACCCCGCTGGACCAAAGACCTCGATTTGCTCATCGCCACTGACCCTGAAAACGCGCGGGCGGTTTTCGCCGCGCTCAAGGATTTTGGCGCACCCTTGGCAGGTCTGAGCGCCGGGGATTTCACTGATGCCGGCTCGTTCTATCAAATGGGTCGCCCGCCAATGCGCGTCGATGTGATGATGTCCATTCCCGGCGTGACATTCGAACAGGCATGGCTGAACAAGGAAACCATGGAAATCACGGGCACTCCCGCGTTTTTCATTTCCCGCGAGGATTTGATGCTGTCCAAACAGGCGGCATCCCGCCCTCAGGACCTGATTGATTTGGAGAACTTGAGGAAAAATCCCTGACGCGTTGTGTCCGGGGTCCTTCAAAGTTTCAATAATCCAAGCACATCCTCGCGAGCGAGGCGTGGGTGGGCGTCACAAGGATGTCGTCGATGGAATCGCCGGCCCCGAGGTAAGCGAGGATGGTTTCCACGGGACAAGCCGTGCGCGCAGCTCCTCCGTGTGCTCCTGTTCAAAATTCTTAAGGAAGAGGTTTGAAACAGGAGAAAACAGAGGGTGCCAAATGGAGTGGCGCGCGGGATCCCCGCTAAATCACATTGTGGTGGGGGATACAAGACTGCCGCATACGAAACGGCTTGCGGCGGGCGCGGAATGGGCTAGCCTAGCCGCATGCAGGACTATCGCGGCATCATCACCCTTGAACCTGGCAAACGCGGCGGCAAACCGTGCATCCGGCACATGCGCATTGCTTAGCGCCGGGCTATTTCATCCCGCCGGTCTTGCATTCAAAATTCGTTACTACTCACCACCCGATTCACAATGGTTGCAGCCAGAAGCGGGTCGAATAAGATGATTTTGACCACGGATTACACGAATTTTCACGGATGAGGAAAATTGGAAGAGTGGCGGTGTTTGCACTATATCCGTGATCATCCGTGCCATCCGTGGTTGAAATTCAATTTATCTTCAAATTGCTGGACCTGAGTAGTAACCAAAATTCAACATTCAACATTCAACATTGGCTCGCTTGCGAGCCAGGCGCGGCTACTTTGTCACGTCACCCTGGCGGAGGAGCAGCCGCTAGGGATTGGAGAAAAAGCGGCGGCTTGCACGTTTGGAACTCCCCATAGAAAAGGCCGACATCGAGAAGATGGCGATCGTAGGTCACCAAATGGGTTGCCGCGCCATTGATCGCGCAAAGCAGGAAAACCGTGTCGTCGGAATCCACCGGATAGTGTCTGAAATGAAAAAAACGGATCTCGACAGTTTCGGCAAGCAGGAACAGGTCTGTTAGGAATGCCTCGACCATGTCGGGGCGATTCCCCTTTGCCAGGAGTTTTTCCGCATACTCCGCGGTGATGTCTGCGGAAACCAGCCACGCAAATTCACCACGCAACCATCGATCCATGATCGCCCGGTTTGGACTGAGCGGGTTGCTGGTCCGATCCGCAGCCAAGACGACGTTCGTATCCAGTACCGCCCGCAGCATCACGAGTTCCCTTGGTTTTCGAGCATCGTTTCAAGATGGCGGCTGAAACTCTGTTTCACTTCGTCGCTATCAAAACCGGCGTCCCGCTTTGCCGCGGCCTTTTCTTGTGCCCTTGCCACCAAGGCCAAGGTTTCAGGATGAAAGCGCTTCTGTCGTTGTTCAAACTGGGCCACCTCCAGCTTGATAAATCGCGTGACCCGTTCGCTCAAGCCCGGAATCCGGCTTGCTTGTTCGGCCAGATCGTCTGGAATTTTCAGCGCGTTCATGGCTACAGTCTAGCTTGGATGGCCGTGGGTACAATGAGAAATTTGCCAATCAGGCCTGGGGCAGTCCCCGCTAAATCACATTTCGGGGAAGAGGGAGAGATTTTGAATTTTGAATTTTGAATTTTAAATTTTGAATGGAAGAGAAGAGGTGCTTCTCGCCGGGCTATTTCATCCCGCCGGTCTTTCATTCAACATTCAACATTCAACATTGGCTCGCTTGCGAGCCTCTGCGGCGGAGACGCTGAAGAGTTCGTTAGAAGTGATTCGTTATTTGTTATTGGTGGAGAGGTCATGCACCGCGTATGCCCATCGGAAAACGGTAGGGACGAGCAGCCTTGCTCGTCCGAGGCTCCCCCCTGAGGGCGGGATGCTGCAGCGAAGTCAATGGCACCGCTCCTGCTCACCGCCCATGCGGGCGGACAAGTGGGCCGACCCAGGCGGGTCAGCCCTACCTAGCGGAAAAAACGGTAGGGACGAGCAGCCTTGCTCGTCCGAGGCTCCCCACCGAGGGCGGGATGCGATGGCTTGTCCATGCACCGCTCCTGCTCACCGCCCATGCGGGCGGACAAGTGGGCGGACCAAGGCTGGTCCGCCCTACCATTCGGAAAAAAGTGGGCTGACCCTGACTGGTCGGCCCTACCCATCTTTCCTTTGCGGCTTTGCGCGAGTCACTCTTCCACCTGAAACGCTGAAATTGGAAAGCGCCTTGCGCACTCTTCGTCTTGTGCCAGCTTGCAGCTTGCAACGTGCAACCCGGCGGGTTGGGCGGCACCGGGGTCTGCAAAGAGTGAGTGGAATGAAGAAGACCGGAAAGCAGGCCGGGGATTTTCATCAGAAATCCCCCCGATCCGCCTGACAAATGTATGTCCGGCCTTGCCTTCCGTGCCAAATAACTCTATTTTACCGCCATGCAAACGCTGCGACTTCGCGCCATCATTTACCCCGCAGACGGGCTGTGGGTGGCCCATGCCTTGGAAATGGATCTGATCGGCACCGGTGCTACCGAGGCGGCGGCCTTGCGGGAACTTCGATCCAATGTCGAAGCGCAGCTTTCATTTGCCAAACAGGAAAAGATCAACCCGTTCCACCCGGCTCCGGTTGAAATCCAGAAGCTCTGGGATGAAACCAACCTTGCGGTTCTTGGCATGGTTCGCTCCAGGATGAAGTCTCCGACCAGGTCCACCAGGTTTCTTGAGTGGACGGATGTCCAAGTGTCCCGGATCGGCAAGAATGTTTTCCAGTGCGTTTGAATGGCCAAGCCGATCAAGCTCCGTGATTTCCTCAAGCGGGTGAAGGATCTCGATCCGACGATTGAGGTTTTTGTCAACCGCGGCAAGGGAAGCCATCTCATGCTTTGCAAGGATACTCATGGCGGCAAGGTCTCCTTCCCGGTCCCGACAAGCTCGGGCGAAGTTGCCGGCCCATATCAGAAGGCCGTCATCCGACGCTTCGGATTGCCCGAGGATGCGTTCAAGAAGCCGCGGTAATGCCGCCCATGTCGCGAACCGCCAGCAATTGGTTGGGATCAACACCTTCACGGAAGGCTGGCATTCGGCAAGATGGCTGCGCCACCCATGCGAAAACGCGAACGTTGAACGAAAGAAGAAAACGCGAACATCGAACATCGAACGTCGAACGTCGAACATCCAACGTTGAACGAAAGAGAGAAAGGTGCGTCATGCTGAGGGAGAAAAGTTGCAAGTTGCAAGTTGCAAGTTGCCTAGCGCCCTCTTCTGTTCGAAGTTCGGCGTTCAATGTTCGATGTTCGATGTTCGTATTCCTCTTCTGTTCGAAGTTCGGCGTTCAATGTTCGATGTTCAATGTTCGTATTCCTCTTCTGTTCGAAGTTCGGCGTTCGATGTTCAATGTTCGATGTTCGTATTCCTCTTCTGTTCGATGTTCGTATTCATTCTTCCCGACAGGAGCGCGCTGGCGGGGCTCTTGTTAGCCGCGGGGATTGCTGCGCCGGTACGGACGGACGGGGTAGGGACAAGCGGCCTCGCTTGTCCGTGATTTCACCCTGCGGGCGTGGTCGATAGAAGGCGTGGTCATGCGCCGTGCCTTCACGCCGCCCCTGCGGGCGTGGTGCTTGCAGAAAAGAAGGCGCTAGAGATGCTAAAAGTTTGACATCACCTTTTTTGATGGCAAACTGTCGCCATGGTTCGCACACAAATTCAACTTCCTGACGAGGTGCACGTGCGGGCGAAAAAGATTTGCGAAGCCCGCGAAATCTCATTCGCAGAACTGACGCGCCGCGGCATCGAATACATTCTAGGCGTCTATGCCGAGGGTGCCGGCCATCCGGACAACTGGCAACCGCCCACGCCACGGCGGCTCGGCTGGAAAGGACTAAGCGATGAGCAGATCAAGACCCAGGCGCAAGCAACCACGACCGAGGTGGCACTGAGCGCCCGGACACGTAAATAGGTTTTCATGCTCTCCATCGACACCAACATCCTGCTGCATGCATGCAATGAGGATTCTCCGAGCCACCGGGCCGCCTACGCCTGGCTCGCATCGATCCAGCGGGTTGAGAACGTGGCGATTTGCGAGTTTATCCTGGCCGAACTCTACGGACTGCTGCGCAATCCCGCCGTGCTCGAACATCCGCTGACAGCGCCCGATGCCGTTGAAGTGATCCAAACCTACCGTCGGCATCCGCGCTGGCGGCTCGTTGGATTTCCGTTAGAGAGCCGCCCTCTGCACGATGCCATGTGGGCGAAAGCCAGCGCCAGTGACTTTGCTTTCCGCAGACTCTACGACATTCGCAGCGCTCTAACCCTCACCGCTCAAGGCGTTACCGAGTTCGCCACCGTCAACGTCAAGGACTTCAAAGACATCGGCTTCCGCAGAGTTTGGAATCCCCTCACGGATTGAGCCCCTCCCTGCCGTGCCTGATACCAGTCCCCGCTAAATCACATTGCGGGGAAGAGACGCAAGACTGGAAGACGCAAGAGCAGAGGAAGAGAGGAAGAAAAGCTGAAAGTTGAAATTGGAATGCGCTTTGCTCACTCTTTGTCTTGTTTCAGCTTTCAACTTTCAGCTTTTGGCTTTGAGCGCATGGGGTCACTGATTACTTCTTCATCTCCGAGCCGACCACTGCGCTCGCCGGCCTGCTGTTAGGCGCGGGATATTGCTACGGCGATTGTCCCGCTTCCTTGGCCACAACGCCTTGCAGGGCGCGGCCAAGTGCTGGTGCGACGCGGGTCGCGACGTCAAAGACGATGAAATAGTCCACTCCGAAATAATCGTGAATGAGGCGATCCCGCATGCCGGCCATTTTCCGCCATTCGATTTCCGGATAGCGTTGCCGGAACTCATCGGGCACCTTCTTGGCTGCCTCGCCGATGATTTCAACCGCTCTTGCGCATGCCCGCAGCATCACCGGATCCGCTAGGAAACCCGCCTCTGTGACACCACCGCAAGCCCTCTCCAGAAACAAGGCTTCGTCGATCATGTGCCGCAGGTAGTCAATGACCGAGATTGACATATTTCACTTCACGTAAAATGTGGGGTCCGATGTACGGGCTCAAGGAATCTTCGGTCACCAAATCCACCCGCCGGTGGAAGACCTCTTCCAGGGCCTCCCCAACCTGATACAAATTTTCGAAGGTCCGATCTTGGGGAGCGAATGATACAAGCACGTCCACGTCGCTGTCGGCGGTGGCCTCGTTGCGTGCGAACGAACCGAAAACGCCCAAACGCCGAACCCCGGCGGCAGACAGGCGCGGTTTCACGGGCTCAACAATCGCTTCAAACATGAAGGGACGATACGGTCTGCCGTGCTGATTGTCAAGAAACCAACGAGGTTCTGACGTTTCTTTGTAAAGCCGGCAGGGTCGGACGGCCTCGGCCGACCCTCTGCCCTCCGGGCGTCCGCTCTGGGATCCCAGCTAAATCACATTGGGGGGAAGAGACGCAAGACTGGAAGACGCAAGAGCAGAGGAAGAGAGGAAGAAAAGCTGAAATTGGAATGCGCTTTGCTCACTCTTTGTCTTGTTTCAGCTTTCAACTTTCAACTTTCAGCTTTTGGCTTTCAGCTTTTGGCTTTGAGCGCCTGAGGCGCGTTCTCGCGGCCATCTTCCACTGATCACATGCAGGATTCCGCGCAACCGCATTCCACGAAGGCACGCTCCTTCGTCTTTCTTGTTCCCGCGGCGGTTCTGATGTTGCTGATTCTGGCCGCTTCATGGGCTCCCGATTCAAGAATGACGCAACTCGGCTGGGTGCCGCGATGGGTCGCGATTCTGGCTGACCGCTTCCCCAACATCCGGACTGCGGTTCCATTCATCCCGCTGGCATTCTTGTTAGTTTGTGGATTGAGGATACGCGGGTCCAAGCGCCCCCTGGCATGGACCCTGATGCTCAGCCTGGCGTGCCTTTGCCTAGCGGAATTCGGACAAATTTTCCTGCCTGGCAGGACGGCCGATGGGTGGGATTTGCTGTGGGGCGGCGGCGGCGTCCTGCTGGGAACAGGAGCGGCGTGGCTGTGTAGCGGCGGTTTGCGACCGTCGTCATCATTGGCGGAGAAATGAGGTGTGGACCCCGAGCGGAAGATGAAGAGAGTTGCACCGCCAGGACGCCATCAAAAAATGAATGCCATCAGGCTTATTGCGTATCCTGCGCATTTTTGCGACAAAAAATACTGTAGGGAAAACCAATGACTTATCAGTACGATGAAGAATGTTTCACCGCGAAAGGCGCGAAATGGCGCGAAAAAAATCAAGTGCTCATCCTGGCTTTGACTGACTCATCATGCGGATGAACCAAATTAGATTTTTCCCAATTCTTCCCATTTCGCGGATTATCGCGGTTTTCGCGGTTGCAATCTTTGCCCCTGTCCCCTGTCCGCCGATGGCGGAATTTTGAATGTTGAATGTTGAATGTTGAATGAAAGACACAGAGTGTTAGCCACCGAAGGCGGAATTTTGAATGTTGAATTTTAAATGTTGAATGAAAGACGAATCATCCAGTTCTCGCACTGAGCGAAGCTCTCTTCCCATTCAAAATTCAACATTCAACATTCAACATTTTTTCCTCTCTCTTCCCATTCAACATACAAAATTCATCATTCTCTCTTTCCCTGCCCCCTGTCCGCCGATGGCGGAATTTTGAATGTTGAATGTTGAATGTTGAATGAAAGACACAGAGTGTTAGCCGCCGAAGGCGGAATTTTGAATGTTGAATTTTAAATGTTGAATGAAAGACGAATCCGCCCTGCCGCCGAAGGCGGAATTTTGAATTTTGAATTTTAAATGTTGAATGAAAGACGAATCCTCCAGTTCTCGCACTGAGCGAAGCTCTCTTCCCATTCAAAATTTAAAATTTAAAATTCAACATTTCTTCCTCTCTCTTCCCATTCAACATACAAAATTCAAAATTCTCTCTTTCCCTGTCCCCTGACCCCTGACCTCCGACCCCCGTCCTCGTGCGATTTCTCTCCCTCACCCTATCTGTCCTCTGGTTGCACTTTTTCTGGTGCCTGGTGCCATCGTGGCGCTTCGGGTTATACTATGAGTATGGATTTCTGGTGCCGTTGCTGGCTGTTGGTTTTGCCTGGCGGCGGGCCGGATTGCTCGGCGGAGAAACTGGGTTGGCATGGCGTCCGGGAAAAGCGGTCGATGGTCTCATGGTGGCGCTGGCGGCGCTGGCATTGTTGGCGCTGATTCCGCTGCGGGTGATCGAGACCGGCGATCCCGGCTGGCGGCCGCCGCTTGTCTTGCATGGTCTGCTGGTCACAGCGGGTACTCACCTGACGCTGGCCCGTTGGCGCGGCTGGAAGGTGTCGGCATTTTTTTTGCCGGTGACGATCTTCGCATGGTCGGCGGTACCCTATCTCTGGCAATTCGAGCAGGCGCTGGTGCGGCAACTGACCGGCATGGTGATCGGGTTGACGCACGAGGTTTTCCTGTTAGGCGGGCACCCGGTCGAGCGCATGGGCGAGCGGCTGGCGCTTGGTGCCCAAGTGGTGGAAGTGAGCGATGGCTGTAGCGGGATTCGCTCGATCCAGAGTCTGGTGATGGCCGCCTTGTTTTTCGGGGAGTTGTTATGGTTGCATTGGCATGGGCGGCTGGCACTGGTGGGCACCGCGCTTGCGGCGGCCGTGCTGTGCAACACCGGGCGTGCGTGGTATCTCGCAACGGTCCAGTTTTCCACGGGCGTGGATGCGGCGCACGCCGCCCACGACACTGCCGGTCATGTGGCGTTCGCCGCAGCCGCGCTGGCACTCTATCTAACGGCGCGGCTGCTGATGCCCCGCGCGAGCGGGCGAGTCGTGGTGCGGCGGATGATCTGACAGTTCGACAGGTAGGGCTGACCAGCCTCGGTCGGCCCACTTGTCCGCCCGCATGGGCGGGAGCAGGCGCGGTGTCATTGACTAAGCTGAAGCATCTCGCCCTCAGGGGTAGTTACGGACCAGCAAGGCTGCTGGTCCCTACCTTTTTTCGATAGGTAGGGCTGACCAGCCCTGGTCGGCCCACTTGTCCGCCCGCATGGGCGGGGAGCATGTGCGATGTCATTGACTAAGCTCACAGTTCCTGAACCCGGTGGAAAATGATTTGGCACATTTTCGCGGTTTTCGGATTGGGTTTTCCGGGCCAACGGCCCATTCCATACCAGCCTTGGGCAGCGCCCAAGGTCAGTGCGTCGTCATGAGATTCGAGGGCTGCAAGCCCGGCCCATGCGGCGAGCAGGTCCGATGTCCGACGCTTCAGGTTGCGGGCCTTCAGCCCTCAATCGCATGGGTGGGATTGTTCCCCATGGCGTTGCCATGGGCTGGTATGTTGCCGGGCCGTTGGCCCTGAAGAGTGCCAAGTCATTTTCCGCAATTCATTGCCCATTGCTCGTAAATACAAAGCCCGGCTCAGGATGTCTGAAGCTGAAGCATCTCGCCCTCGGGGGTAGTTACGGACCAGCAAGGCTGCTGGTCCCTACCATTTTTCGATAGGTGCGATGTCATTGACTAAGCTGAAGCATCCCGCCCTCAAGGGTAGTTACGGACCAGCAAGGCTGCTGGTCCCTACCATTTTTCGATAGGTGCGGTGTCATTGACTAAGCTGAAGCATCCCGCCCTCGGGGGTAGTTACGGACCAGCAAGGCTGCTGGTCCCTACCATTTTTCGATAGGTGCGATGTCATTGACTAAGCTGAAGCATCTCGCCCTCGGGGGTAGTTACGGACCAGCAAGGCTGCTGGTCCCTACCATTTTTTCCGCTTTCCGCTTTCCGCCTTCGGCTTTCCGTATTCTAATCTCCCCTACCACCTTATGGCCCAATGGAATCCACAAACCACCCACACTGACATCGGCGATTTCAGTGACAACCCGCATCTGCGGCGCGAACTGAAGAACCGGCGGCGCAAGATTGCCGCATCGGTCATTGCGGTGCTCGCGGTGCTCGGCCTTTCGGCCAAGCCCGCCTACCGGGTGTTTCGCGAGTACATGATCAACCAGAATCTCGCAGCGGCGGAGGCGGCGGCACGGCTTGAGGACTGGGGCACGGCGCGCAACAAGGCACGCAGTGTGCTGTTAGCCCGGCCGCAGGATTTCGCCGCCTACCGCATCTGGACGCGGGCACTCGCCAGGATGGGCGAACCGCGCACCTACATGGCCGTCGCCCAACTCTTCACCGACCCCCGTGCCACCCGCGAGGACCGCTTGGAGGCGCTCCAGGTGATGGCGCTCCAAGCGCCGCATGCGGTCGCCCTGAGTGCCTATGCCAGCCTGCCGGACGAGCTGCGGGATCAGGCACCGTTCCGCGCCGCCATCACCCCGCTGTTAGTCCTGCGCGGGGAGATCGATATCGCGGAACAAGGCCTGCGCGAGGTGGCGCAGCAGGGCGATGATCCCAAGGTCCGGCTAGAGCTGTTGCGCGCGCTTTGTGGCCGCCCGGAGACCGCGCGGGTGGCCGAAGCGCGCCGGATTTTCGCGGACTTGATCGCCGCCGGTGCCGATGCGGAAGCCATGGCCGCCCTGCTGATTCTGGGCGAAACCCCCGGCGGCCTAGCACCCGGCGAGCCTCTGCCCGATCTCCCGAAATGGCTCAAGGATCAGCCGAAGGCAACCGCTCTCCACCACCTGATAGGGATGCATCCAACACTCGAAGCCTTGCCAGAGACGGCGCTACGCCTTTATGAATCGGCCGTCGCGCGATTTCTATCAACCGAACCGGGGGTGCTGGGCACCTGGTTGGTCCGTCACGGTAAAGCCGAAATGGTGGTCCGTATCCTCGAAGAACCGGCGAAAACCCGCTCCGACGCCTACCTCGCCCGCTTGCACGCGCTGCTGCGCTTGCAGAAGGGGGCCGCCATTGAGGCCGCACTGGCCACCCCGCCGGCTTCGGTAGATCTCGTCGAAATCGAGATTGTTAGAGCGGCTTTGGCGGCGAATAAGGGTGACCGGAACGCCTCGAATGCCGCATGGACGCGGGCCCTGAACCACGCGTCGTTCGACGCCACCCGCAACCGTTTCATCGAAATCGCCCAAGCCGCGCAAGGTTACGGAGCAGCGGCTTCCGTCGATGACGCATGGGTGGCCTCGGTGCGTTCGGGGTGGGGCCGACTGCCGCTTTACCGCGACCTGCTCTCGGTGTTTGGTTCCCTGGCGGGCAAGGGGCGCTCGGAAGATCTGCTGGCAATGTACCGGACGCTGCTGCGCTTCGAACCGCTGAACCCCGAACTGATGAACAATTTCCAATACCTCGCGTTGATCCACGGCCTGCTGCCGCCCGCCCAGGTGGCCAAGGTAATGGCCCAACTGGTAGAGGATCATCAGGACCAGCCGGAATTCATTTCCGCGCTGATGCTTGCCGAAATGCTGGATGGTCGTCCGGCAGACGCTCTGGCCCGCCTGCCGAAGTTGCGTGACAGCCGCCGCGTGGCACCGATGATGAAATCGGTACTGGAAGGCACTGCGCGGGTTCTCGTCGGCGAGACGGAGGCGGGAACGGCCTTGCTCAAAGAGGTCAATTGGAAGCTCTTCATGCGTCAGGAGCGCATCGTCCTGCGCGAGTTGCTGGTGAAGCTCAAAATCTCCGGCCTGCCACTGCCGGAGATCGAAAGCCCGGAGATGGCAGCCGATCCCGACCAGATCCCGGCCTGGCGCAAGGCGGTGGAACGCTCCGAAAAAGAACGTGCCACCGATGTCCTGCCCGCCCTCGCACCACCGCGGGTTCCGGGCACGGAGCATCCCACCAAGCCTCCCCGGAAACCCTGACTTTCCGCTGCGGATCGGCCCGCTCCGCCGAATGATCCGCCCGTTATACCTGTATCAAAAAAATTATTGAAAAAAAGCTTGCCAACACCGGGGAATTTAATCCAGTCTCCCCGCATTGCCTCGTTCGCTATCCCCCTGCTCTCTGAAACCATGAAACGCCCGCTACTCTCCCTCCTGATCGGATCCGCCGTATTCGTCGCGCCGCAGGTCGCGTCGGCCACCTTGCTGGTGGGCTACAGTGATTTTGCTTTCACCAGCAACATTGACAACACCCCAAACGAATCTCTCTCGGGTTTCTCGGGTGTGCTCACCAAGAGTTCCACCCTTATTGACGTTTCGACGACCGGAGGATCCAGTGACGGATTTTATGGACCCGATAGCACGTTAGGTGGAGGGGTTGCGATTGGGGGCGGGGTGCCGAACCCAACTAACAACGGGCGTATTGGCGGCGTGGCTGGCGTCACCCTGACAGTGACCAATGGCACATTAGCGGCCTATGCGCTCGAAAGTCTGCTCTTCGACGGACGTCGGAATGGGGAGGCAAACCCAACTACATACACGGTTTCATGGTCTTCTCCAGGCGGTAGCGGGAGTCAAGGTGGGATGGCTGCAGTCAATGGTGGTGGTGCTCCCGTGACCTTACCCTACGATGATTTCAAAGTGAATTTGGGAAGCATTATTCTCGGAGCAGGGCAATCCATTGTGTTTACGTGGTCGGCCACCGATGTTACCTCGAGAATCGACAACATCGCGCTCACCGGCCTTACCGCCATCCCCGAGACCGCAAGTTTGTTAGCCCTCGGATGTTTGGTCGCGTCCGGTGCGTTGCTGCGCACCCGCCGCCGTGCTCCGATGCTGCGGATGGCCTGAGCAAAAAGGCCTGCATGGTAGCGGCTGTTTGCCGCGGCCCATGTGCAGCCACTGTATGGAGTGCGGTGGCAGAGTGAGGAACGAACGCCGACACCGCTTTGGCTGGGCTACGGCTACTCGTGGTCCCCGCACTCACGGTGGAGGACTGACTGCGCTGTTAGGGACTGCTGGATGTTTTTGGCATTTGCGGCATAAGGGACCGTTTTCCAGCCAAAGCGGTGTGGCGGGCTTCGCCCTTCCCACCGCACTCCATACCTTTACCACCCATATGCATCTGGTTTTTCTCAATCAATACTATCCGCCGGATGCGGCGCCGACGGGGGTGATGCTGGCAGGCTTGGCCCAAGGGTTGATAGAGGCGGGTCACGAGGTGAGCGTGCTGTGTGCAGCGGGGGGATATGCGGGGGCCGGGGACGGCCGATCAGAGATAGAAGATAGTGGATCGAGGATCGGCAGCGGGTCAGCCTCTTCATCTGCGATCCGCGATCCTCTATCTGCTATCCCCTATCCCCGCATCATCCGCATCCGGGCGTTTCGCTTCGGGCGGGGCACGCTCCTCGGGAAGATGTTAGACTATGCGTCGTATGATGCTGGGGTGGCGTGGAAGCTGCTGACCATGCGTCCTGCGCCGGAGCGGATCGTGGCGCTGACGACGCCGCCGTATCTCTCGGTGCTGGCGCGGTTGATTTCGCGATTCCGGGGTGCGGATCATGCGCACTGGGTGATGGATGTGTATCCGGATGTGATGGCGGCGCATGGGATGTTGGGAGAGCGGAGCATTCTCTATCGGATACTGGCGGGACTGGCGCGTTGGGGATTCGGCGGCACGCGTTGTGCGGCAGTGCTGACACTGGGGCCGGACATGGCGGAACGGCTGGCAAGAAGAGTTGCCCGTTGTCCGCTGGCTTCGGCGAGCTCGGTCGAGTCGTCAGTTGGCAGTGATTGCGAAAGAGAGCCCAGGCACGGCATGCAAGCGCCACCCGCCACCGACGACCGACCACCGACCACCGTCCTGTGGGTGCCGTTGTGGGCTGAGGTGGGGGCGGACGGAGCGCGGGACTCCAGTCCCGCAGCGTCGATAGGATGTGATAGCCCGGCCCGGCAGCAGGCGTTACCGCCTATCCCGGTCACTTTTTCCGCTGCTCATCGTCCATGCGAGTCTGGAGACTCGCGGTCCGACCTATCCGCCCTAGCGCTCCGCAGACAGCGCGGTTGGGGTGACGACGAGCTGATAGTGATGTATTCGGGAAACATGGGCTTGGGACATCGGTTCGGCGAAATCCTGGCGGCGGCGCAGGAATTGGCGGAAACGGTAGGGCGTGGCGGCCCGCCGCGCCGTGATGTCGCCAACGGCGTGGTAAGTGGAGGAGAAGATAATGTTAGGGCAGACCGGCCTCGGTCCGCCGACTCGTCCCCGCCGCGCCGTGATGTCAATGACCAAGCGATTTCATCTCACCCGCAGGGAGAAAGTGGGCGCGGCGCGGCCGCCACGCCCGACCCGTCGCATGCCGCTGCGGTGCGGCGGCTGCGTTTCGTCTTCTTCGGCGGCGGCAAACGGCGGGTGGAGGTGGCGAGGTTTGTTAGAGAGAACCCGGGATGTGGCGTGGAGTTATATGATTATGCCCCGGCGGAACGATTGGCGGCACACTTGCGGAGTGCCGATGTCCACATGGCGTCGCTCGATCCCGCCTGGACCGGAACGATGGTGCCGAGCAAGGTGCAGGGGATCTTCGCGGCCGGGCGGCCGGTGATCTTCATTGGCAGAGCGGAATCCAGCATTGGCCGGTGGGTGCTTGAAAGCGGCGGCGGCTGGGTGGTGGCACCAGCGGATGTGACCGGCTTGCTCGCCGCATTGGGCGAGGCCCGCGACCCGCAAGTCCGCGCGGCCCGCGGGCGTGCCGCCAAGGACTTTTCTAACAAGAACTTCGACCCAGCCACCAACGTCGCCCGGATGGTGGAGGTGCTTGGGAAGAAAGCATGAAATTGCCTTTGGAATATTCTTCCTCTTCGTTTGGAATTTAGAATTTAGAATTTAGAATTTAGAACATAGAATTTTCCGCATGTTCCTGGAATTCACATTCGCGGTTTTGCTTTCATTGGCGCTTGCGCTCGGGCTGAACCGGGTGTTGATGGCCGTGGCACCGCGCCTTGGGCTGATGGATCAGCCCGGCGCACGGCGGATCCATGCCAAGGCCATCCCGCGGGTCGGTGGCATCGCCATCTGGTTGAGCTTCCTGTTAGTGATAGCCGGCGGTTTGGCTGCGGGCTTGCTGAAAGGCACCGGGAATTTGTCATGGTCATGGTTGAGTGCCTTTGCGGCGGGATCGGCGGTGTTGATGGTCGCCGGATTTTTCGATGACCGCGGTGGGTTGTCGCCGTGGGTGAAACTGGGTGCCCATGTTCTTGCCCCCACGGTTTTTTTCCTGCTGCATCCGATCCAGATCGGGCTTTTTCCCGTGGGGTGGCCGTGCGCGTGCGATTACGTGGTGTTTGTCGTGTGGGTGGTGGTGCTGATCAACGCCTTTAATCTGATAGACGGGTTGGACGGTCTGTGCGGCGGATTGGCCGCCGTATCTTCAATCGCATTGGCGGCCATGGCGTTGGCGAATGGTCGGCCGGATTCGGCGCTGTTGCTGTTGGTGATGGGAGGGGCCATCGTGGGGTTCCTGAAATACAACCTCAACCCGGCACGGATTTTCCTCGGGGACGCGGGCTCGATGCTGATAGGGTTTTTCCTGGCGACGGCGGCCACCGATGCAGTGGGGCGCAAGGCCGTGGTGGGCGTGATATTGTTGCCGATCGCGGTAGCGGGCGTCCCTCTGTTAGATGTGCTGCTGGCGATCTGGCGGCGCGGCACGCGGCGTCTCATCCAGCAGATGCGCGGGGAAAAGATCGAGGGCGGAATCTTCTCTGCCGACCAACACCATTTGCATCACCGGTTGCTGGACGATGGAGGGTCGCAGCACAAGGTGGCGCTCGTCCTGCAAGGGATTTCCATCCTGCTGGCGACGCTGGCATTTTTACCGATGTTGTTTGGCGAGCGCATGGCTGCCTTGTCGCTGGTGGGTTTCCTGATCGTGGCGTTGATGGGGGTAAGGCATCTGGCGCGGGTGGAAATCGAGCACACCGGCAGTGTCATCCACATGGCGATCAAACTACCAGGCCACCGGCGGCGGGTGGCGGCGGTGCTGTTTTTTTACGACCTGTTAGTGCTGGCAGGCGCGGGGGCGGCGGCGGCGATCATCGAGACCAACCGCCTGACGCATGGGGACACAAACCTGGATCATTTGGTGCGATTCGTGGTGGTATTCGTCATCTTGGGCAGCATCGCCCTGTGGGTGCTCAAGGTGCACCAGCGACTGTGGGTGCGGGCGACGATGCGCGATCTGCTCTCGCTGCAGTTCTGGTTGCTGGCGGCGGCACTGGCGACCTTCACGCTGTTCACCCTGATCTATGTGAGCTTGGAATGGAGCGCCCTGCGCTTGACGCTGATGAGTTATGTATTTGCCTGTGCCGGAGTGTGTCTGCCACGGGTGGCGCTGGATTTGCTGCGGGAATTCGGGATGGAAGCACGGCTCCGGCAGTTGAAGCCCGCGTCCGACGGTGACTACGGGCCGGTGGTGGTGCTGGGGGCCGGGGATTTGGGCACCCTGCTGCTCAATCACCTGAAATCGAGTGCCCACGATGCCTATCCTGGTTTGCGCATCCTGGGATTCATCGATGAAATGCAGCTACTGCACGGGCGGCGGCTGCGCTCACTGCGCATTCTCGGCGGACTCGACCTGGTGCCAGAGTTGGTGCGCACACAGGGCCTCAAGGGCATCGTCCTCGCCATCAACGAACCTAACAAGAAACTGCTCGACCAACTAGCGGCCCTCGCCGACCAATTTGATCTGAAAATCTATCGGTGGAAGGCGGGGATGGAGGAGATGTGAGGGGGGGGCGAATCGCATGGGTAGGGCGCGTCGGCCCCGGCGCGCCGACTTCTCTGCCCGCATGTGCGGTGCATGGCCTGGCAATTGCATCCCGCCTCCAGGGGAAAATCACAGACCAGCGAGGCCGCTTGTCCCTACCGGCCGCCCACGCCCGATATGCGTCCCATGATCTCTAACACCCCCGCCACCTGGCTGCCGCTCATCGGAGTGGCGGCGCTGTGGACGCCGGCCATGGTGGCCGCCTCCTATGTGTGGGGTCACGGCGAGTATTACGACTACGGGTGGTTCGTGCCTCCGGCGGCGTTGTGGTTGCTGGTCCGCCGCTGGCAGGCCCTCGACGGCCCGGTGCGTGGGTTGCCGACGCGGACGGTGCTGGCGAGCGCGGCGCTGCTGCTGCCGTGGATTCTGGTGCTGCGGGTGCTGGGTTATGCCGATCCGGCATGGCGGTTGCCGATGTCCTTGTTAGGCGTTACGGCGGCGGTTGTCAGCCATGGCCTGATCGCGGCGACCCGCAGCGCGCGGGCATCGGCCGGGTTTGCTTGGATCACATTGCTGTGCATGTCGGCGCTGCCATGGCCGAGCATGGCGGAGACCCAAATCGTCCATCATCTCACTCAAGGCGTGGTGGCGGCGGTGGCGGAGGTTTTTCAAATGTTCGGCAAGCCGGTGGAAGTGATGGGTGACCGCCTGCGCTTGCACGATCTAACGGTCGAGGTGACAGACGGATGCAGCGGGGTGCGTTCGTTCCAGAGTTTCGTGATGGCGACGTGGTTTTTCGCGGAACTCCAGCGGCTGCCGGTGGCGCGCGCCCTCACCTTGTTAGTCTGCGCGTGCGGGGTGGCGTTTGCCGTGAACATGGCGCGGACCTACGCCTTGGCGCATATTCGCTTCGCGCACGGGCCACAGGCGTTTGATCGGGCCCATGACGCGCTCGGATTGCTCGCCTTTTTCGTCAGCGCCTGGTTCTTTTATGTTTTTTCGGGCTGGTTGTCCGCCAAGGCGCGCCGCACGGTGGTAAAAACCGTGCAACGCCAGTGAGACCAGCCTGAAAGTGTTCTGCAGGATGCCTCACACAGCCGGCGGGACACGCCGACACTTCCCTCTTGAAAACATGATCCGCACTTCCATTGAAGCCGTCTGGGACCGCTGGGTGAATCTTCATCCCGTCGTCCGTTTTTCTATTTTGTTAGGTGCAATGGCCTTGATCGGGTTGTTTGCGATGCAGCCGGCCTACCGGGGGTTCAAGGCGTGGCGGTTAGAGCGCAATCTGGTGGCCGCCCGCAAAGCGGTGGCGGAGGTGCGCATGGATGAGGCCCGCGATTTTTCGCTGAGCGTGCTGCGAGCCGGCGACCCGCGCATTGAGGCATTCCAAATTCTAGAACAAGCGACGGCATCGCTGCGGGATCCGCGGCATGGGGAGATTGCGCGGGCGCTGATGTTGCATCCTGAGAGTTCCGACGAGGATCGCTTGAGAGTTTTCCGCGGGATGGTTGCGGAAACAGCGTTAGGATTGCTCGGACAGGTGTGGAGCAAGTTGCCGGCCCAGTGCCAGCAGGATCCGCAGTTTGCGTCGGTGTTTGCGGAGCGCTTGATCGCAGAGCGCCGCCTCAGCGAGGCGGCATCGGTATTGCTGGCGGTACCTGAAGCCATACGCACCCCGGCGGTGGACCGGGGTTTGATCCGGGTGCTGATCGGCAGCGGCAAACGCGAGGGATATGAAGAAGCCCAGCGCCTCATCGCGAGCAAAATGCCCGCCGCCGGCACGGAAATTTCCGGCTGGCTCGACCTGCTCGAGACCATTCCCGCGGTGAGCCTGCAGGCAAGATTGTTAGATCCGGTCCGCAGGGTGCTGGAAAACCCGGCGCACGGTGACGACGCACGCATGGCACTGATGCTGGCGCGTCTGGATTATGCCGCCAACTTTTCGCGGCCCGCGGCGGTGCTGGACGAGGCCATCGAACGATGGCAGGAAAGGGATCCGGAATCCCTGGCGCACTTTCTGGCAGATCTCGGACTCTATCAGCGCCTGCTGGACACCTTTCCGGCGGAGCGGATCGCGCAGCATTCGGGATTGTTTCCGCAGGTGCTGGAGGCCCTCGAGCGGAGCGGGGCATGGGAGCAGGCCGTACCATTGTTAGATGCGCACGGCCAACGGTTGCCGAAGTTCGAGGAACTGGCGCACCGCGCGATGGTTGTGGCCAAAACAGGCGATGCCACAGCCCGCAGTCTGGCATGGAATGCCGCCATGGGCGAGGCGGAAGCCAGCTCCCTGCCCACCGCGTTTCTAACACTCCAGCGGCTGGCCCGCGATGCGGGGATGCCCGACGAGGCCGGGCAGGCGATGGTGGCGGCCATCCGGTCGGGCCGCGGGCCATTGCCACTCTACGCGGATCTCAAGCCGTTGCTCACCTCGCTGGCGAGCCAGGGGCGCGAGAACACCTTGTTTGAAATCTGCTCGATCTATCTCACGTTCGAGCCCGGAAATCCGGTATTGCTCACCCAGTATGCCTATCTTGCCTGCCTGAACAATCTGGTGGATACCAAAACCATTCTCAAGGCCATGGAAACCCTGGCCACGGGCTTACCCAAGGAATTGCCTATCCAATGTGTGCTCGCCACCGCCTACCTGTGCGACGGCCAGCCCGCCAAAGCGGCCGAGACTCTGGACCGCTTGGCATTGGACCCCGCCCAGCTTGCTCCGGGCTACCGCGCGGCGTTTCTAACGACCCAACTGCTCAACCGCCGCATCTCCAAGAACGATCCCCTCATCATCGAATTTCCATGGAAATCCCTGCAACCCTCCGAACGCAGGAAATTCAACGAGCTCATCCGCGCTGCAAAGCCGTAGCTGAAGAAGTTATCAGAGGTTGCGGGTGTGGTGAAGCGAACGGCGGTCTGTGACCGCCGTTATTGCGTTTTGGACGAGAGCATTTCTGCTATCTACCGGCCAAGGGCACCGGCCGGAAGTTCGGTTGGCCTTTTTCCTTGAGATCCTTCCTGCCCTCATGGGTACCGTAGTACGGGACGTTGGCGTCGATCCAGGTGACGATGCGGATGAACTCCTCGCGCGTGAGACCGGCCTTGCAGGGGTCCTTGAGAATCCGCGTGGCCAGCTTGCTCTGATGCGAACCGAACGTCAGCGGCGGTTCGGCCATGATGTTGGCGCTGCCAAAGCCGCCTTCGAGAAAGCTGACCAACTGCTTCTTGATGAGAGTCTCGTATGAGCGGCTGAACCTCTCGGTCAATTCGCGGGTGAGATCCAAGTCGGCCTTGGGCTGCTGGCCGCCGTGGCAACTGATGCAGTGTTTGTCGAAAAGCGGCTGGATGTCCAACTCGTAGTGGACCGTGCGCGGCCCGCTATCGCCTGGCTGCGGGGTGAGAGCATGCACGGGTTGGCTCATGGCCATGGCCATGCCGGGTCGCAGGCCGGGCGTGATGCGGCGCGGCTCGTGGCATCCGATACAGGATCTCTTTTCGCCCGGCATGAAATTCATGAAGGTGCGCATCCGCTGCAATTCCATATAGTTCTCATCCAGCGCCTGGAAGAAGATGTTCTTGTTAGGTGGGACTGTGAAAAGGGCCGATCCGTCCGCGTGGACCGGCGCGATGCCGTGAATTTTCTTGATGGCGTGATCGGCGCCCATGCTAACCGCCGCGACCTGCATGCCCGCACCCAATCCGCTGCAGGTATCTTCCCAAGTTGTCGGCATGGCTTCCATGACGCGCACATACTTCACCCTGCCGCGCTCGATGCCCGTCATCCCCTGATAGATATCCTGGATGAACATCGTGGCGGTCTTGGCTTGTTCCGCTGCGTACTGCCCGGCCAGCGACGCAATCCTCGTGGGCGTGGGGCGCGGCCGCAGCGGCACCGGCTGGAAGCAGGATGTGTCAGGATCCCCGTAAAGCTCCGTCCGGTTACCCCACGCGTCCAGCACGTAGATGAAGTAGCGATCTTGTTTTTCGATCTGGGGGTCGTGGGAGACGAGAAAGAGTTTATCCGACAAGGCACATGGCTGCCGGAAGTAGCCCTTGCCATTGGTGAGCTGACCCAAGCCAGGATAGGATATCTCCGGCGTGATGTTGGTCATCTCGTCGGCGTTGTGCCTGGCCTGGCGGTTATCGACCAGAACCACCGGGCCGATCGGAGGACCGCCATGTGCAGCGGCGATGGTCACGAATCGTTTGCTATCCGGAATGCCGCGTGCCCCGATCATCGCAGCCGGCAGGAGGAGGTTGTTCTTATACACATGATCCGCATAACTGCCGTCGGGACGCACTGACCAAAGACTCTGGCCGTTGCCGAAACCTTTGTCGATATACTCCCAACGCATGTAAATCACCCGCCCGTCGTCGAGCACGTAGGGGTCAAGCTCGGTGAACTGGCCACCCGAAATGCAGCGCATATTCCCGCCGTCCGCATCCATCACATGCAGCGACGTGACGATGCTGGGGTGACAGGACACCGCCCGCCCCGAGCGCGTGGAAACGAACATGATCTTGCCATCCGGCAGGTAACAGGGGTCCAGATCGATGTAGCTCCCGTAATTTGTGGATTTGTAGCGCTCCATCGCCGCAGCCTGATCGCCATCGAAGGTAAGCTGGCGCAAATCCTTGCCGTCAACGCCGATCTCGTAAATGCGGTAGTTCGTTTTATCGTCTTTGCTATATGCAAAGACCATTTTCCTGGCATCGAACGAGAGGTTGAATTGGCCGAACAGTCCTCCTTTGAGTTGTGGGGCGACTGCGGTGATCTTGCCGTCCGGTGCCACCGGCGACAGAACACAGATTTGACTCGTCGCGTCGCTGCCGGGACCGTAGTTGTTATAGATATGGCTGGAACCCCAGCTTTTGCGTTTTACTAACAATAGCTGGTCGATTTTCAAAAGCGGATGAGCCAGCATGGCTTCACGCTGCAACGCTTTGAGCTGGGTTTCAATCACCAGTTTCTGCTCTGGCGTACCGTTCTGCGCCGCCTTCTGCTGCTGGTCCAGAGCGGCCAATTGTTTCAGATACTCCGGTCCCTTGGGATAGCGCGGGCCGTATTCGGCAATCACATCTTCAAGGGCCATGCGCAGGGTCGCGACGATCACGCTGCCCGGCGGCAGGAAGATCCGATGGAGGGTGGGCGTGATGCTGTCAAACTTCACTGACCGCTCCGCCTGTTTCCAATCCTTAGGAAAGGCCACCGGCGAATCCAGTCGCAAGGCGCTCACGCGGGGCGGCTGCCCCTGACGGGTGAACTTCAGCGTGTGCTTCCCGGTAGTGACCGGCAGGACGCAAGCCTCTTCCCACTCCACACCGTGGAAGTTCACCGCTTCCCTGGGCCGGTTGTGCACGGGATGCCGGTCCGGATAGGGCGGCGCATTGCCCGTCACACGACCACAGCATGTGCCGATTTTCCGGCCGTCGAGCCAAACTTCCAGCGGGCGCTCGTCGGGTGACCCGTAACGGATATGCAGCGTGTAAGTGGCGTCGACAGGGAACTCCACGTCATATTCAAGCACCCACGGCAACTGGTCCCCGGCAACGGCCACCAGTTCGGGATATTTATCCCGATAATCGGCATAGATGTCCGGGTTGGCGACAATCCTGGCATTGCCGCGGTCGAAGGTCCAAACAGGGATATTCATGGTTCCGGCCGGTTTCGCTTCGGCCCCGGCCGCCGGCGACACCCCGCCGCAACCGGCAAGCAGCGCCACCGCGAACATCATCAACACCGCCGGGTGACGACGGCACAACAGGAACGATTCATTTATCATTGTTAGGTAATTGCTGTGGGTGTGTGATGGATGGGATGTCAGATACTTATCAGAGACCATGCCAACGGGCGCTTTGCGTGTAGCCGTTTCCTGCAATCGTCACCGATTATTTGCCAACCAGCGGCAGCGGCCGGAAGTCCGGTTGGCCTTTGTCCTTGAGGTCCTTGGTGCCATAGTAAGTGCCGTAATACGGAACATTGGCGTCAATCCAGGTGACGATCTTGACGAACTCCTCGCGGGTGATATCCGCCTTGCAGGGATCCTGGCGAATCTGCGCGACCAGCTTGCTCAGATGCGACCCGCGCGACAAGGGCGGCACCGCCACGAAATTGGACCGGCCGTAACTACAGTTGGCGTAGCTGACCAACCCGCGCCCGATGATCTTGTCGTAGGAGAGGTTATAGGCATCGGTCGGCACGTCCGTTAGATCCAAGCGTCCCTTGGCGCTCTCGCCGCTGTGACAACTCACGCAATGCTTGTCGAGGACCGGTTGCACGTCCGTGGCGTAATGGACCATGCGCGGGCCGGTATCGCCCGGCTGTGGTGCCAGCGTCTG
>JAPLUJ010000621.1 GCA_026397695.1 Verrucomicrobiota bacterium
AAGGCGCTTGGTTGGTGGGAACGGTCAAAGACGACCAGCAAATCAATGTCGCTCCCCGGACCGAACTCGGGCCGCAGCACTGAGCCAAATGCGTGGAGGGTCTTGACGTGATGGTCACGACACAGTCTTTGGATACTGGAGAAGTGTTGTTCGAGCAGGGAGGGCATGGTGGGGTGAATGCTGGAAATTATCAGGGAGGACACCAGAGAACAAGGCACAAGTGTGATGCCCCGAGAAGAACGACAGTTGGAGACTCAAATTATCTATTACCAAGCTCTGCCGACCCTCCGCCATCCTGCCGCGCATCCCGTTGGGGACAAAGTCGGCGCGGCGAGCCGCCACGCCCTACGCGAATGAATTGTTGGCCCCCCGCCCCCCGCCCCCCGCCCCCCGACCCCCGACCTCCGACCTCTGGTCTCTGGTCTCTGGTCTCTGGTCTCTGGTCTCTGGTCTCTGGTCTCTGGCCTCTGGTCTCTGGTCTCTGGTCTCTGGCTTCTTTTCTTGACAGAAACTGTCGGGATGTGACAGTTTCCTACAGATGCAGCGTATGACAGAGCTTGCCCAGATCCATGCTTCTCGCGGTTTTTTCATGCGCGGGGAGGCAGCCGTATGGATGCGTGGGAGCAAGGACTCGTTGGGTGCGATGCTGAAGCGGGCGGTGGCCAGCGGCGAGATCCTGCGGATCTGCCGCGGGTTGTATGGTCTGGACCGGCGCTATTTGCGGGAGAGTCTGCATCCTTACGTGCTGGCGCAGCCGATGTATGGTCCCAGCTACATCAGCATGGAATCCGCGCTTTCGTATCACGGGTGGATTCCAGAGGCCGTGCATGCGGTCACCAGCGCCACCGTGAGACGTTCCGCCACCTTCAACACCCCGTTCGGCCCATTCAGTTTTACCCGGGTTGCGCAACGGACATTTTTCGCCGGGGTGGAGCGAGTGGAAGTCGGACCGGGGGCGGTTTTTCTGCTAGCCTCGCCGCTCAAGGCACTTGCCGACTACGTCCACGTTCACGCTCTGGCCACGGAGGCGCCGCCGGATCTGATCGCCAGCCTGCGGGTGGATGTGCATGCGTTGGCGGCGCAATCACCCGCCGCATACGCCGAGGTGGCGGCGGCGGGTTATGGCTCCGCAGTCAGGCAATTCATGAGTAAACTCGCACAACTCCAGCACCCATGAGCATCCGCATCATCCAGCAACGTCTAACCGATTACCACTGCCAGTCGGCCCTCGAGGAGGACCAGGCACTGCGCGAGATCACCCAGGAAATCGTGCTGGCCGCCCTGAGCCGCAGCGGAATCTTCGCATACGCGGGATTTCACGGCGGTACCTGCCTGCGTATTTTCCACGCCCTGAACCGGTTTTCAGAGGATCTGAACTTTGCCCTGTTAGAGCCCGACCCGGCTTTCTCCTTGGACGCGCATCTCAGGCGGGTGGTGGAGGAACTGGCGGCTTTCGGTTACCGGATCGAGATCGATTCGCGGGGAAATTCCGATCGGACCGTGCAAGCCGCATTCCTGAAGGATGACTCGATCGGGCGCCTGTTGCGGCTCGATTTCCGCCCGGGTGCCGGTCCGGCGCGCAAACTGCGGATCAAATTGGAAGTGGATACCCGCCCACCCGCCGGCGCGACCTATGCGATGCCGCTTTTGGATTTTCCGTTTCCCTCTCCGCTCCGGGTTTTCGACCTGCCCAGCCTGCTGGCGGGGAAGCTCCACGCCGTGCTTTGTCGCTCCCATCTCAAGGGCCGGGATTGGTATGACTTCCTCTGGTATGCCGCACGCCGGGTCCCGGTGAATCATGCCCTGCTGAGCGCCTCCCTCGACCAAGCCGGACCCTGGGCAGGCCATGGGCTGCGCTCCGATGATGCCTGGTGCGCTCGGCAATTGCAGCAGAAAATAGCCGCGCTCGATTGGCATCAAGCGCGCGAAGATGTGCGCCGCTTCGTCAAGCCGGCCGAACTGGCTTCCCTCGACTATTGGTCCGCCGCGTTCTTTCTCGCCCAGTGTGCCAAGCTGCTGCCGCAGGACCCTGTATCTACTGATTAACTCCCGGGTCCACACCCGCCCGCCGGGTTCTTTGCAAGGATCATTGATCAGACAAATAATCATGAATCCAGTTGCGAATGCGTTTCTCACGCCGGAGCGCGAGTCTCCAGACTCGCCAGCCAATGAGCCGCCATACCTAGCCGCAAAGAGGCACAGCAACCACAAATAATGAATGCCATCAGGCTGATTGCGTATCTTGCGCATTTTTGCGGCAAAAAACACTGGAGGGAAAACCAGGGACTCATCAGTAAGCATGAGAGATGGTATTACTGAGCACTCGCCATGTAAGCTGAATCCGTTAGAAAAGCGCGGGCTTCGCCGACGAGGAACAACGAGCCCGCTATCAGAATCGGCGAGTTATGGGATTGGGCGGCGGCGAAGGCGGCTTGGAAGCTGTCGAAGATTTCATGCGGCGGGGCGTCAGGTGGCAGGCAGGTGGCGAGATCCTGCGGCGGGACGGCGCGGGGTGTGGCGACCGGGCAGAAGAAGATCCGCGAGCTGATGGGGGCGAGCCAATGCAGAATTCCGGCGATGTCCTTGGCTGCCACCGCGCTGAAGACCAGCAAGGCTTTTTTCCCCGGAAACCCGGCCAGCCAGGTCTCTGCCAGCACTTTTGCGGATTGCGGGTTGTGCGCGCCATCCAACACCACAGCGGGCCGGATTTCCTCGAATCGTCCGGGCCATGAGACGTGCGCGAGGCCATGGCGCACGCTGTCCGTGTTGAGGGGCACCCCCGCACGGTGCAGGGCGGCCACGGCCAGCGCGGCATTCCATTGCTGGTGCGCGCCGGCGAGCGCGAGCGGGTAACCTAACAACGGCTCCCCGACAAATTCCAGCGGTGCGCGCGCCTCGTTGGCCTCCTTTTCCAACACATATCTAACAACCGCGTCCTGCACGGCTGAGACCGCCGGTTTTCCGGTGACAAAGATGCCGGCTTTTTCCGCCGCGATGGCTTCCAGAGAGTCGCCGAGGTATTGCATGTGATCGAGGCCGATGGGTGTGATCACGCAGACATCGGCCGGCACGGCGGTGGTGGCGTCCAGCCTGCCGCCGAGGCCGGTTTCGAGCACGATGAGGTCGCACTTGCATTCGCGGAACCAACGCATCGCCAGGGTCAGGGTGATCTCGAAAAACGTCGGATAGGTATCCAGTCGGTCGCAAATCGCTTTGAGTTCACTGAGCATGGCCGCGCACTCGATCTCGGGGATTTCCCGCCCGGAGACCTTGATGCGCTCGCGGAAATCTATCAAATGGGGCGAGGTGAACAACCCGCATCGCCGACCGCAGGCCCGGGCGATGCTGTCGATCATCGCACAGGTACTGCCTTTGCCGTTGGTGCCCGCCACATGGATCACCTGCGTGCCATGCGCCGGATAGGCCAGAAACTCCTTGAGCAGGCGGCGCGGCCCATCGAGCCCGAGTTTGATCCCGAACATCTGGGTGGCAAACAACCAGTCGATTGCTTCGCGGTAGTCCATCGTGACACAGCATCCATCACCCGGATTCGGATCTTTGCCAAGTTGTGATTTCGCAAAGAGCGGAGATGCCGCGCCAACCGTGCCGCGGCGTTCTCAATAGTTTGTCAGACAAACTATAAGGAATCCAGTTGCGTTTGCGTGTCTTGCTGACACTCAGTGGATTGTGGCTGATCTGGCCTCTGGTCTCTGACCTCTGGTCTCTGGCCTCTGGTCTCTGACATCTGGTCTCTGACCTCTGGTCTCTGGCCTCTGGTCTCTGACCTCTGGTCTCTGGCCTCTGGTCTCTGGCCTCTGGTCTCTGGCCTCTGGTCTCTGACATCCAGGCGCGGTGGCCCCACCCAAACCCGGGGCGCAGCAAATTCCTTGGCGGATCGTGACAAATTGTGTTGTGGCGGATCGTATCACTTCAGGCTGATGGCGGCGATGCGCTTGATGCTGAATGAACCCATTGCACCAATGAATCGTGAAATGGGGAAGGACATCAATCGAAGTGTGAAATCATCCGACAACCTATGAATGCAGCATTTGTTTCCGCGATTTTTCTTTCTCTGGTTCCGGCCACCGGCAGCCCGGCGCTTGAGATCAAGCCGTCCACCGGTGCCAAGACCGTCTTCACGGAAACCGGCAACGAGTATCCATTCGATACCGGCGTGGTGCGCGGGACGCTGCGTGCCGCGGGCAAGTCATGGGGGCTGACCGGGGTGATCGATCTCGCGTCGGGCGCAAAAATTTCGCGGGTCAACGGATTGTTCTCGCATTACCGGTTGCTCGATGCGGAGACGCGCCATGGTGAAGCGGCGTGGGATTGGCCGAGCACGGCGCGGCTGTTAGACAACGGCGCGGTGGAGGTGCGGTGGACGGCGGATGCCGCGCATCCATTCGACATGACGGCGGTGTACCGGTGGGCGTCGCCCAACACCCTGGACCTCACCACGACGGTGATCGCGCACAAGACACTCCGCCGCTTCGAGGTGTTTCTGGCGTCCTATTTCGAGGGATTCCCGGCGGTGTTCGGATACGGGAAAACCGGTTTGGTCGAGGGCACGAAATCCATGGGCGATTGGCTGGCGTTCCCACGCGATGACGCCGCGACGGCGATGATCGCCGATGGTCGTTGGCAGCGCCCGCCGCATCCGGTCACTTTCAAGCCCGTCACGCAGTATGCGGGGGCGCTAGGTATGCGACGCGACGCGAAGACCGGTTTGGTCGGCTTGGTGATGGCCCCACCGGCGGATTGTATTGGCGTGATGATGCCCTACGGCGAGGATGGGCACCGCTCGTTATACCTCTCGCTGTTTGGGCGCGACGTCAAGGACGGCGAAACCGCCACGGCGCGGTCGCGCCTGGTCATCGGTCGCGATCTAACTGACAAACAGGCGATCGAACTCTACGCAACATATCAAAAGGAGAACACACCATGAACCAAGCATCGAATTCATCCCGCCGGCAATTCATCGGCGGTTCCTTGGCGGCCACTGCCGCCGGCACACTATTGGAAGCCGTGACCGCGCATGCAGCGGAAAAGCAACCACCCGCACCGCCGGCGGAAATCAAGCGCAAGATCAAGATCGGCCTCATCGGCTGCGGCGGACGCGGCATGTGGCTCGCCGATCGGTTCCTGAAACACGGCGGCTATGAGATGCATGCCGTTGCGGATTACTTCGAGAACGTCGCCACCGCAGCCGGCGGGAAGTTGGGCGTGGACGCCACCCGGCGGTTCTCCGGACTGTCCGGCTACAAGCGGCTCATCGCCAGCGGCGTCGAGGCGGTGCTGATAGAAGACGTGCCCTATTTCTACCCCGAACAAGCCCAGGCCGCCGTGGCTGCCGGCAAACATGTCTATATGGCCAAGCCGGTCGCAGTGGACGTGCCCGGGACCATGCTCGTCGGAGCAGCAGGTAAACTCGCGACACAAAAAAACCTCTGCTTCCTCGTGGACTATCAGTTACCGACCGATCCGGCGTGCATTGAAGTCGCCCAGCGCATCCGCGCCGGGGCGCTGGGACCGCCAGGACACATCGCGTCGTTCGGCATGGCATGGCATGCGTGGCCGGACCCGGCGCTCGGGACCACCATCGAGAGCCGCTTGCGCGATGAGATTTGGTTGTCCGATACGGCGCTCGGCGGCGACACCATCGTGTCATATGATATCCATATCATTGACGGCATTGTCTGGGTGCTGGGCAAACCGCCGGTCGCGGCGATGGGCTGCGCGCGCACGTTCCGCCCGAATCCGCACGGTGATCGCATCGATGCGGCGGCAGTGCTGTTTGAGTGTGCCGACGGCACGATTTGGACGCATGTCACGCAGGCGTTGGATAACAACTTCGAGGTCACCACCTTGTCAGCGAGTTTCTATGGGCTGAAAGCCACGGCGCATCTACGGTATGGCGGCAAGGTCTTTGTGCGCGGCGGCGACCAACATTACGTGGGTCAGATGGGCAGTGTTTACAATGAAGGTGCCGAACGCAATATCGCCGCGTTTTACGCCAACATCACCGGCGGGCACTTCGAAAATGCCAACGTGCAGCGCGCCGTGGATGGCCACCTGACCTGCATCCTCGGCCGCGAGGCCGCCGCCCGCAAAACGCGACTCACGATGGAGGAGTTGTTGAAGGAGAACAAGAAACTGGAAGTCGATTTAAAGGGCTTGAAAGCATGAACCACCGCTTGACTTCATCCATTCCTGCATAGCCTCGCACCATGCAAACATTCCTGTTCCTACCCCCCTGTGCAGTGCGATGATTGCCATGCTCGATCTTGCACTCCATGCAATTCCCATCGGTGCCGCAGAACCCACTCTCCCCTAACTGATGAAAAGACTCACTATACTTCTCGCATGTGCCGTGGTGGGCGGCTCAGCCGCTGCGGCGCAAGACTATGACTACTTCCGCAATGCCTGCTTTCCCGGGAAACCGCGCGGTGATGTCGGTCTCGACAAAGTCGAACAAGCGCCCGCCGCCAGCGGCCAACCCGGACGGCGGGTGGTGATGTGGTGGCCCAAGCGCGGTGTCGACATGGTGGACGTGCCTGACGGTGTGCCGCTCCGCACATGGACGCTGCGCACGGTCGAGGAAGAACCGTTGGTCGCCATGGGTTATCTATCCAAATGGTGGGATGCCACGCTCGAGGGGAAGAAGCAATTCAAGGCCCACTTGCTGGGTTTCCGTGGCATCGGCAGCGAGTTGGGCGACCCCTTCCAGCCCGAGGCGGTTAAACGCGCTTTTGGCACCCACGGCAGAGGCTGGTGTCCGGCGGTGGTCTTGCGTCTGGAAGATGGTCGCAAACGATGTTTTACCGCCGGCAGTTTTTCCAATGACGATCAAGAGTATATCCTCAAGTTATATGTTCAGGAGATGCAGCGTGTTCACAAAACACTCGACAACCAGCCACGTCCAACTCCCGCCGGAATGATCACCGAATGGCCGCAAGGCGAGATCTATCAACCCGGCACGTTCCGGGTCGAGACCCAGCACTTTGTCGTGTGCGCCGGGTCGCAAAGTCCCGTCGGTGCCCATAGTCCGTGGGTCGATGCATCTCGCAAGGAAGAAACCACTCAATACCGCGACGCGACGCTGGGAGTTTTTGAAGACTTCTGGGCCTATAACGAATACGCCGGCCACTTCATGCCGCATTGGAATGGCAGTGCCGACGGCTTTGTCCGCTACTTCGTCACGGTGCCCGGCACGATGCAGGATGGTTCTGGTGAAATCCCCGGTTTTGCCGGTGGCGGTGGCGGCGGTTGCAGTATCCGTGACGCGGCGTGGCACTCCCTGTTCCACGAATGGGGACATGGTGTCCGTACGGGTGGTTGGGGCATTGGCAGCGGCGAAACCTTCTGTGACTCCCTTCAACCGCTCGGCGATCCCACCTGCACGGAAAAGGCAATCCATCAGGTGGATCGCCCGTACAAAAACCTTTTCCACGGCTCGTACCCCGGCTGCCTGGCCTATATGCTTATCGCCGACGATCCGAATTGGGGCTACGCCTTCAGCAGCAAGATCGGCACTCAAGCCGTTGGCTGCGAAAACACGCCGATGCACACGATCGCACGCATCGGCCGTGATCGCGGGCTTTGGCAAGCGGGTGATGCCATCCGCGGCATGGGCGATCTGATGGCTCAGTGGGCATCCCGCTGTGCCGATTTCGACTGCGAGTTTCAAGCCGGCATGCGGCAGATGTTTGCCGCTCCGCTGCATCAATTCCTCTATCCTCTCGATCATGAACAGGGGCTGTATCGCTGCAACATGGCCGAGGCACCCGAACCGTTCGGCACTAACCATATTCTGCTCAAACCTGTAAATGGCGCGAAAGCAATTACGGTCGATTTCCGCGGCCACTTTGACGCCGCAACGTATAGCGACTGGCGCGTCTGCATCGTCGGCGTCGACGACCATGGCCGCTGCCGCTATAGCCCGCTATGGAACAAGGGGGCAATGTCCCTGGATATCAAGGAAGGAGACCAGCGTTACTGGCTCGTTGTGACCGCCACGCCGACGGCCTTGCTGCCGACCAAGCCCGGCATCGGCAGTGCGGCCAATCTGCTGTACGAACAGGACTATGCATATAAGTATCCGTATGACGTCAAACTCACCGGATGCCGCCCCGGTGGTCCGAATGTGCCCATTGGCACCCACGACAACTGGAACCTGAAAGGTCCGGATTATTATACCACGCAAGCGATAACCGGGGGCCCGCGTGGTCGCTGTTATGACTGGCCGCATCCGTCCGACACGCCTGAATACGCCAGGATGATACAGCACCTAGAGCCGATCATTGCGGCCGGTCCGGCTTATGCCAAATTGCTTTTCGATCCCAAATTATTCCCCGGTCGTTTTGACTGGTGGCATAACCGCATTTTGGTCAGCACACTGTTCCAGGACATCCGGGCCAAGTACCTGTTAGACAATGCGATAGGGTCGCGCCACCCGCACGGCGGTGGCTGGGTCGCCAAGGGTTGCATGGTTGCGCCGACGGCTTATGTCGGTCCCGAGTGCATGGTGCTCGACGGAGCCCGGGTGCTGGACCATGCGATCCTCGAAGACAACGCCATCGTGAGCGGCAAGGATGTTGTGATCAAGGGCGACGCGCGCATCTATGGTGGCGCGGTTGTCTGTGGCGCGGCCGAAGTCTCCGGCTGTGCCCGCGTGAGCCGCAACATCAGCAACCGGCATTTGCATCTCACCTATAACAGGGAGGGTCATCCCAATGCTCCGGATTACGAGGTCAAGGTCTATCCCGACATGCCAATTCAGCGCACCAGCCCCGAGCGGCGCGG
>JAPLUJ010000638.1 GCA_026397695.1 Verrucomicrobiota bacterium
AGCCCAGAAGAAGTCTTTCCAACCCTACACAAGCTGCAAGCCCATGCCTGAGCTTTCGAGATTTTACGGTATCGTAATCCAGATGTAGTTCGGTGATCACCAGCCGCCTCATTTCCATGCGCTTTACGCTGGGCGAAAGGCGGTCATTGATATCGACACCTTGGCGTTCATCGAGGGGCAACTCCCGCCGAGAGCCCGTGGGCTTGTCATTGAGTGGGCTGCGATTCATCAAGATGATTTGAGAGAAGCTTTCCGCAGCGCTCAAGCGATGGAGACCCCATCGAAGATTGCGCCCCTGGACTAGCAGAATAAATCGTCCAACAAGATGTCTCTGCCGCCCGGCATGAACCCCACAACATCAACCCCAACCACCCTGCCGTGACTCGGCGGCAGGACCTCAGCTTTCGGCGAAATGGCATCCTGATCGCGCCGGCAGCCAGCTCCAAACTCACTCTTGAGGAATCCTTCGCCAAGATGGCCATGGATAGTGCCGATTTGGAAATCGCCCGCGAGTGGGCGGCAACCGGACTCACCGATGGACTCGAAAAAGATTCCGGTTGTTAAAAGGATCGATAGCTTGACGGCAAAGGACGCTGCGGCCTTGCGCGATCTCATTGTCCTGCTTTTTACGCCACACCTTGATCCGGGGCGTAAGGGGTGGGCCTGCTGGGCGTGCTGTGGTTCTATCACGACGAATGAAGGCGCGGGATTTCCCTTGGCAGAACGGGCATTTTCGACCGTAGTTTCCCCCGCCCATGCCAACCGAAGCGATCCTCTCCACCGTCCGGCAGTTTCTCGGCGTAGATCCGACCGTGCCCATCACTCTGGAGCCCATCAACCGGGGTGCCTCGGGCCGTACGATCATCCGGGTGAAATCCCCGGTCCACGAGCCGTTCATCGGCATTTATTGGACCGAAGAGCGGGAGGACAACAACCAGTTCATTCCCGTCGCGCATTTCCTCAAGCAGGCGAAACTGCGGGTGCCGGCGATTCTGCATGAGCGGGCGCGCTACCGCGTGGCGCTGGTGGAGGATCTGGGCGATGTCTCGCTGCTCACGTTGAAAAACCGCCCGTTCGGGGATCGTTTGCCACTTTACCGTTCGGCCTTCAAACAGATAGATCGTTTGTTTTACGCGAAAACGCCCAAGGATTTCCATCTCATGCCGCCCTTCGACGCGGAGCTCTACCGCTGGGAGCAACGGTATTTCTGCGAATATCTGGTGGAAGGCCACCTCGGATTGGATGCCTCCGCCTTGCGGAAAAACCCGGTCATGAACGAACTCGCCGAACGCCTCGGCATGAGTGCCCGCCACCTCGTGCACCGCGATTTCCAATCGCAAAACATGTTAGTAAAGGACGGAGAGGTGTGGTTGATCGACTTCCAAGGCCTGCGTCGCGGGCGGCAGGAATACGATCTCGCATCGTTGATTTTCGATCCCTACATGGACCACAGCCGGGCCGAGCGCGAGGCCCTGTTAGGCCTGTGGGAGGAGATCGCCGAAGAACGACCGGAGCCCACCCTGTTTCATCAGTGCGCCGCCCAACGCCTGATGCAGGCCATGGGGGCCTATGGCAACATTCTGAAAAACCGCGGCGATGAATGGTATCGCCCGCACATCGCCACCGCCGCCCGCCTGTTAGGCGAAGTCACGGCTGGCACACCCCTCGAAACCCCGCTCGCGCCGGTGCTCGCGGCGATCCGCTGATTTACTCCCGTGACCGGCATATTCCATCGTCGGCTGTGGGTGCTGCTAGGTGCGGTGGCCGCCGCCTGCGGCTGCTGGATGTGGCTGCCCGGCACCGCAATCGATCGCCTTGCTTTCACCACCGTGGTCCGGGGATTTGCCAATCCGCCGTTTTTTCTATCAGGCAACGGCAGCCACGCCAGCCCGTGGAATCTCCGGACCTTCGCCGCGAAAAACCTCACGGAAATCCGCCAGGCACCGGTGATCGTCTCGCTCGGCGATGATCCAGAGGGATTTTTTCAAAGTTCCCCGCCCTCACCCATCGACCTTGCCGTCATTCTAACCAACTTCCAGCGACTCGGTGCCCAAAAGGCCGCCACTGCCGTGGTGTTGGCATGGGATTCCACGGACCCGATCGCTCTGGTGGCCTTGGACAAGGCACTCGGCCGGTTCGACTCGCTGGTGATGGCCGCGCCGCTGTCGCGCGGGGCCGTGCCCGAGCCCATGCCACCGGCTTTCCGGACGGCCTCTGTTCCGTTAAAATCCGTCCACGGTGACATCTCGCAGCTACCCGTCGTGAACCGCGTTCCGCTCACCGGCATCATCCTCGGCAAGGACCACATAGCGGCAGGATTCCAAGTGATCGAATCCGAACCCATCACCAAGTTGGTGCCGTTGCTGGCCCGCTGGGAGGACCGCGTGGTGTTTGCTTTCCCGTTGCTCGTCGTCCTGCAACGGCTCGACCTGCCGCTGGCCGGCGTGGAAATCCGCTTGGGCGAATACCTCAAGCTCGGCCCTAACGGACCGACCGTGCCCGTGGATCGTTACGGCCGCCTCGCCGTGCCGCTGAAAGCGGTGGCACCATATGCGGAGATCTCCGCCGCAGCGTTGATCGATGGCGGCGACGAGCTGTTCCCGCAACAAGCGCCGCAACCCGTCGTGCTGCGCGATGACCGCAGCGCCGCCGAGCCTGCCACCCGCGCTTTCTCGAAAAAACTTCCGGCGCTCATCGCCGCGCTCGCATCCGACACCGGCCTCGCCCCGCCCCGCGATTACCCGCGGCTGCAAACCACGTGGGAAATTTTCCTGCTAGTGCTGGTCGCGCTGGTGCTTGCCGCGCTTTGCGGATTGCCCGGATTCACCCGCAACATCGGGTTTCTGGCCATCGCCACAGCGTGTCTAACAGCCCAATGCCTGGCGGCCGGCACCGCGCATCTCTGGTTGCCCGGCCTGCCCGCGCTCGCCGCCATCGCCTGGGCAGCGGTGCTTTCCGCAATTATCACGCGCACCCCTGCCCCGTGATCTGCATTGGCAAGTGGGACACGGACGGCTATCCCGATACTGTTTACTTGCCACCTAACACGCCGGATGAGCCAGAATGAACTTGTGCGAATCGCGCGGTAATGCCTCCGACGACGTAATGAAAAATTGAAAGCAGGTCGAGATGCTGTTCGTCTTGGTTCATTTCATTTCCTTTCAGCGCTCAATGTGATGTCACCGCGTGACCGCGGTGAGTTTGGTGCGGGGTTGAAGGGCAGTTGGTAGGTTGACATCCATGACTTCGCTGTGGTTTCAGTGTTGCGCGAGGAGTTGCCATCGATGGGTCGTGACCGGTGTGAGGAACCATCCGTTATCGCCTGTCCGGCCATCAAGAGTGACAACGGCCCTGATCCCAGGATCTGCCTGAATCCATCGACCGTCGCCAGCGTATGCGAGTACGTGGACGCCACTGGTTGTAACAGCAAGATCTCCTGGGGCTAAATCCCTGTAATCCATCTCATGAATGGTACCGGTGATTCCAACCGGGCTCGTGTAATTGCGGTAACCTTCGCCCAACGCCTTCGCGCTGGCATCAAACCACCACTGCTCCACATAGCCGCGAAATGCGCGCCCGTTGAAGTGGCGAGCACCGTATGCCAAAAGGGCATCGCGGAGTGCTCGACGGGGTAGTCCAGAGCAATCGATCCCTCTGGAGCTCTCTCCTCCCCAAAAATATTTCGTGCCTTCGAATTCAGCCATACGTCGCACGTAGTCCTGTCTAAGTTCATTCGCATCGATCTTGCCGCCCGTAAGAATGAATGGAATAGCCGCCAGCAGTGGCAGAATCAGCGCTGCCACCCTCAAGGGCTTGCGCTTCCATGAGAGAGTCGTGTATCCAATCCAAGCCCCAACGAAACACCCTAGAAATGCGAGCCTCAGAATCATACTGTTCACCGGATTGAGCGGGATCACGAAAATTCCTGCAACGGCACCAAGTGTGCAAATCAGTATGAGGCGTCTCGACATATTATTTCTTCAGCGTTTAATGTGATGCCACCGCGCTATTGGGTGGCGTTGCTGGGTGTTTGAAGCGAGAATGGAAGGTTGGCATCCATGGGTTGTCGGTCCGTTGTCGTCTTCATTGGTTCGGTTGAATTTGGGACGACGCTTCAATCAGCCGAGCAATCTCTTCATGTCCGCGGCGACGCGCAACCGCCAAGGCGGATGTGCCATATCTGGTTGTGGTCCAGGCACCGTGTGTGAGCAAAGCTTGCGCGGCCTCGGTCGCACCCTCTCGTGCGGTAATGCAAAGCGGAGACTCCTCGTAACCTTCCCCGGGGACGTCGACGTTGACGTTCGCGCCTGCTTTGACGAGTAAATGGATGATCTCAGGGTAATTATTCTGTGCGGCACCTTCGATCGGATATGAAAATTCGGCGGTCCAACTGGGTTTGTAGTCTTTTTTCCCGTTGGGATCGGCTCCAAGAATAAGCAGCAAGCGAACGGTCCCCACATGACCTGTCCTGCACGCCGCTCTCAATTCCTCATAGCGGAAATTCCGAGCCAAGGGTATCAGAATTACAGCGAACATCCATCCTAGTGCGCAGCCGCTTAAAATAAGGATGTTTTTTTTGGTCATGTATGGACGATTCGTTATTTGACCGAACATTGTCGTTCAACGACGCGCGGCGTTAACAATTGTTACACGAACGCGCCGTTGTTCCGGGTGTAACAACGACCCGGAAGCGCGGACTCCGTCCACCGACGCCCGAAAGGTCATTCTCACACAGGAAATCAATCACCCGCCTGCCACGGGCGCAAGACGATTCCACCAAAAGTGTCACCGTGGCCGGCGGTCGCTTGAGGGCAGCGGGAGCGGCAATGCATCAGGCGTTCGGGCACCTGCTGTCGCCAAGCTCGCCCCCCGCCAAACATTGCCATCGCATCCGACGCCATTCCTGTTATAAACCACCCATGTGCGCCCCGCCCACCCACAGCAAGGTCATAGGCTATGACCGGGATGCGCTATGGCGGGGGCAGTCATCCTCTCGGCGACCCGCATGGGTTTCGTCGGTTTTGAGACCCCCCATTGCGATACGATGCGGCATTCATACTGGCGCTCCCGGAGGCGGGTGGCCAGATTCGGGCATTCCGAACCGACTGACGGCCATGCCTACCCCGAATAAAGACATGAGAAGACCACACTGGTTGAAGAAGGACGAAGAACCATGGTGCATGTTCTGCGGCGCGCATGTTGGAGAGATAAGCGACGCTGGCGAGAACCCCGGGACCAACCGGGCGACGGGCGTGTATTTCTGCGCCACCTGTGATTATATGTATTGCTCCATCTGTTCGTACCGGTCGGACTCCTGTGCAAAGGATGAAGCGGTCTGCGTTCGCTGTGACAACATCATGAAGCGAGTCGGCCAACAAGACGAACGCTAGGAACGCAATACGCCCGTGACGCTAACGCGCGACTGACGTGGCGTTCTCTAATGGAAACGGCGCGCGACGCAGGCTGGCGACCGTGAACCGGTCACATTTGACCAGGTTTGAAAGAAGCGCGTTCGCGGTGCCCGAGATGAGGTGATAGACAACGACCTCGATTTCCAAAATCCGGGAATTTTTCGATTGCCCTTGAATTGTTCTTGCGAACGCCCTCGGGCGCACCGCGCATCTCGCCGACTGGCAATTCCTGGGGGGGCGTCGGCGTCCCGCCGGCTGTGTTCGGCATCCTGCCGAACACTCTTCTGCGAATGCCCAGCCAAAGGTACATCCTCGCCCATGAGATTCTAACGATCCCGTGGGCCGCCACCTACGATTGGCAGGGCCTTGCCGACCAGGCCCATTCGCTAGTGCAGCCCGTCTTACAGAAAACACTTTAAGCGGTTTGATTTCCGATTGATAATTGTTGATTTTTGAATGCTGATTGGATGTTGAGATGGCGTTCCGTCACTTCAACAATCAAAAATCAACAATCGGCAATCATCAATCGAAGGGGTTTCCGAATAGTATGCAATCTGCTTGGCGGGCTACACTAGAGAGGCCCGGTCCGGTCTGCCGATTTGTCCGCCCGCACGCGTGGTGCTGATGCGCGGAACATGGTCCGCACATGGGATGCTCACCCACGGGGGCAGTCACGGCGCAGCCAACGACCAGCGGCCCATGCCTCCTTCGTGTTGGCGCATCTTTCGCAGGCGAGTCGGCGAGTCTGGAGACTCGCGCTCCGAAAGA
>JAPLUJ010000127.1 GCA_026397695.1 Verrucomicrobiota bacterium
CGCGCCGAACTGGGCGGCGATTTCAAAAAAATCCTGATGCGCGATGATGATACCTTTGTTGATCTCGATGAACGCGTGATGCGTGCCAACCGCTACAGCGACGCCATCCTTGTTAGCCTGCATTTCAACAGCGGTCCGTCCCACGCCCGCGGCCCGGAAACATATTACTGGCGGGTGGACAGCCACGGCCTGGCCAGCCGCCTGCAACGCGCGATGAGCGCCACCAGCCCGGCTGAAAACACCAACCGCGGTCTTGTCCGTCGCCGGCTCCGTCTGACCCGCAATCCGGAAATCCCCTGCGTTTTGTTAGAAGGTGGTTACCTAAGCCACCCCGTGGAAAGCCACTTGATCGCCGACTCCGCCTATCGCCAGCAACTTGCCGCCGCCATCGCCGGGGCCATCCGCGCACAAGCGGCCATGGGTGATGCCGGCACGGGTCCCTTGCCGCCACCGCTTTACGCGCCGCCCAGCAGACCTACGGATACGAGGGAGTAAGGTGTCTTACTCTGTCATAGCGTCTTTATCGCCGAGGTGGCGCAGGCGGGTGTTGAGGAAGTTCACGTCGAGCCACATTTTGACGCGGGCCCCGACTTCGCGGAGCTTGGTTTTGAGTCCGTCGTGGATTTCGACATCGCGCGCGTCGAAGCCGTAGGCGGTGATACCATGTGCTTGGGCGAGGTAGATCGCGCGTTCGTTTTGGAAGCGTTGGCTGATGCACAGGATCGGATCCGCGCCGTAAATTTCCTTCGCGTTCACCACCGAGTCCAGAGTTCGCCAGCCCGCGAAGTCACGCTCGATCCGATCTGCCGGGATGCCGCGCTCGATCAGTGCCTGGCGCATTTTGTTAGGTTCGTTGTAATAGCCGGAGCGGTCACCCGAAACGATGAGTTTCTCCACTTTCCCCGCGTTCCAGACTTGGGTGGCGGCCTCGATGCGGTAGCGGAAATACAGGTTTTCGCGACCGGCCACGCGGGAGGTGGTGCCAAACACCAAGCCAACCTTGATCTTGGGAACCTGCTCCACCTCGGTGAAAATCCGCCCGCGCGACGCCCAGATTGCCGTGACGTTGGCGTAGGCCACCACTGCGGCGCATGCCAGCAACAGCGCCATGATCGTTAGACCAAGCCGCCTGAGCCAGCCGCGCCAGCCGGATTTCGCGTGTGGTTTCATCGGCTGCGGGTGGTTTGGAGTTCGGGCCGCCGTTGCGGCCATGGCAGCAGGGACTTCAAGTTATCGGCGAAGCTGCCGGTGAGCGGGCATTCGGGAGCGAGCACACGCAGGTGGTGTGCGGTTTCCTTGAAGCGCACTTCCGCAAAGCGGCCGAGCCACTCGCCATCGACTTGTACCGGCACCTCGCAATCCGCCCTCACCGTTAGAGCTTCGGTCTGGAAATAACTCGTTGAGGCCAGTCGATCGATCCCACCGCAGGCCAATCCGCGCAGCGAGTCGAGCACGATCCAGGTGGTTTCCTCGATGACCGCCGCGTCGAATCCCACGCCCGCCATTTGCACGAATGGCGCTCCGTTAGCCGCGAAAAGATCCACTTCGCGGACGCATCCGCGTTCGATGATAGCGAAGGCTCGATCCAGTGAATGGCACGGGATGCCCATTTCGCGGGCGAACACATTGACCGTGCCGGCGGGCAAAATGCCCAGCACGGTGGACGATCCGGCGAGGCCACCGACCACCTCGTTGAGCGTGCCGTCGCCGCCGGCGGCGATGACCACCGCTTCGCCCTGTGCGGCGAAGCGGGCCGCCAGCTCGCGTGCCTCGCCGGCGTGGTTGGTGGCATACACCGCGAAATGGTTCGCATGGGTCATGAGAAACCGGAGCACTTTCTCGCCCTTTTGGCTGTGTGCCCTAGGATTGAAAATGAGTGGATACCGGCGCG
>JAPLUJ010000294.1:0-2016 GCA_026397695.1 Verrucomicrobiota bacterium
CGATGGCCTCGGCCGCATCCGGATAGAGCGTCTTCACCTTGCCATACCAGTCGATGGCGTCGGCCGGCTTGCTTTGCGCGTGATAGATCTGGCCGAGGATGTAGCGCGCGAAGTCGCGGTCCTTGCTTTCGCCGTCGGCCACCACGCGGGCCGCCGCGAGCGCCTCGCCGAATTGATTCTGCCAGAACAACCCGAGCGCGGTCATATATTGGAATCCCGGGGCCAGTTCGCTGTCGGCGTGGCGTTGGGCGAACTCGCGGCTGAGGCTAACCACCCGCGGATAGTCCTTCAGGTCGAGCATGCCGTTGCACAGGCTGAAGCCGGCGTCATCGGCCAGCGGGTCGGTCGGATAGAGGGCGAGGAACGACAACAGCATGTCAACCGTGCGCTTGAGCATGGGGATTTTTTCCGGCTGCACGTTGTCCTCCTTGGGCAGTTCGTGGGCCTTCGGTGCTTTCTGATAGAGCAACTGCGAGAGGGCGAAATATCCCGACACCACCTCGGCGGTGTCGGGATATTCGCGCCAGACGCGTTCCTGGAAATCGATGGATCCGAGGAAGCGCCCCTCGTCCTCGAGCACGGCGCTGATGCCCGAGTCGTTGGAGTAGCTGGCGCTGATGACCGCCCGATAGACGAGCCACGCGCGTTCGTGCTCGGTGATATCCTGATAGGCCCTACCACAGACGAGGATTTTGTCAAACGGGATTTCCAGCGTCGGGTAGCGTTCGCGCAGGATTTCGAACATCTCGACGATTTTGCGGGCGTCGTAGAATCCTGGTTTGGTGTAAATCCACAGCAGCATGCGGGCGAGCTCGCTTTCGCTGTACTTGGGATTTTCCTTAAATACCGCCACAAGGTATTCAAGCGCCATCGCGTCCTCGCCGTCGTTGAAGTGGCACTGGCCGAGCGCGAAGCGTTCGCTGATGTTCATGATATAGGGATCGGGCGATTTCTCGCCAGCGGCAAGCACGGTCAATTCGGGCGTCGGACCCACCGACATGAATTCCGGATTGCCGATCTCACGGATGACGGGTGGCAGGATGCGGAACTTGCCCGGCACGTAGCCTGATAGATCATAACTGACCGTCGGGCAGTGGTTGGCAAAATAGACGCACAGCGAGGTCGGCAATACTTCACAGCGCAGGTTGTTGCCGATGCTGATAGATCCCTCCACCAACCGGGCACCGGCGGGCAGCGGGATGTCGAGGGTGAACCAGCGGTTGCTCGTCCAACTACCATGGTGGTCGCTCAGGCGCACATTGATGCGCTGGCCGTTTTCCAGGTTTTTCACGGGCGAGCTGCTGGGCACCGGGATCGGCTTGCCGCGGTATTCGAGCGGCGCGTGCAGATATTGCCACTCATGCATGCAGGGATACACCGCACTGCCGGTGGTCTTGGTATCGGCGGAAAAACCTAACAAAGTGGCGGCATAGGTGTAACGCCCGCGGCCGCGCATCTTGAATTCCACCACGTTCTTCTCCATAGCGATCATGTTTGCCGGCACTTCTAACAATGTGTGGCCTTGGGTCTTCACGGCTTTCACCGTACCCACGTCCTTGCCGTTGACCTGCACGGTGATTTCCATATCCGTGGCCTGCTGTTTACCCAAGGCGAACCAAGTGGCCAGGGCAGTGACGGCCGCGCCATGGGCACGGGCGCTAGGGAAACCAAAGCACCCGTGGGATTGGAGCAACGATTGGGCGGCGGCCTCGGCACGCTGCGAGTCGGGTTTGGATTCCGCCAGGGCTAACAGCACGAGCGCAGTGGTTTCCGGTCCGTCGTTGAGCCAGGCCGCCTTGTAGCCGGATTCCCAACAGACCGGGCGCTTTGCTTCGGCCTTGGCTTTGCCTTCGAGAATACCGGCCAGTTCGGCGGCGATTTCCTTGCGCTCGATGTTGTAAAACGCGCGGGTCAGATAGGCCAACGTGGCGGCACCTAACGAATTGCGGTCCCGATAGAGCCGGTTGCAGGCGGCGAAATCGGCGCGCTTGTCGGTGGACAGCGCATGCAGGATGA
>JAPLUJ010000294.1:2045-2560 GCA_026397695.1 Verrucomicrobiota bacterium
TGCACGGCGATGCCGGCATTGCGGGCGGGCATGAGCGCCCAGAACACACGGGCGGTGGTATAACCGCCAATGACATCGCTGGTCCAACTGCCATCCGCCGCCTGGCTGGAAACCAGGGCGGCGACCAGCGCGCGGGCGCGTTCGGATAGACGGCGCGCATACATATCATCGGCTTTCCCGGTATTGGCATAAGCGAGCGCTGACGCCGTGGCTAACAGATCATTGCCGGGATGCCCGCCCCAGGGCGGTGGCATGATGCGGGCATAGTCGCCGAGCGAGCCGCAATTGCGCATGGCCATGTCGAGCACCGTGGTTTTCACATCCGGGCCGATGGAAAGCGTCATCCAGGTCGAACTATATGTGCGGCCAGCGGGCAGGCGCAGAATGGCCGCGGTGTCCGCATCGGCGGTGCCGCCGGCATGCACGGCATACGGCAGGCCCCACGGTTGGACAGGCAGCGTTTGCCCAAGGATGTCCTTTTTCTCCTTGGCGCTTCCTGTCAATTCAAAGGTGAG
>JAPLUJ010000294.1:2629-5278 GCA_026397695.1 Verrucomicrobiota bacterium
GTGAACGCATCGAATGCCACTTCCGCCCCCCCCCTGGCTTTCACCGCGACGGATTTTTCGCGGGTGGCCAGCACCTTGGACGGGTCCTTCGCATCCAGCACGCGCAGGGTCAGCGGCACGCCGCCGGCAAAGTCGGTTAGATTGTGCACGCGGCCGACCACGCGGATTTCGTCGCCTTCGCGCAGGAAGGACGGGGATTTCAAATCGACGAAGAAATCCTTGCGGGTGAGGGTGGCGGCGGTGGCCTGGCCGACGAGGGTTTCCACCGTGCAACCGCGGGCGGTTAGGCGCCAGGCGGTGGTGGTTTCCGGCATTTTGATAGAAGCCACGGCCTTGCCATCGGCCCCGGTGATGACGGACGGCAGCCAGCGGCCCTCACCGCGCACTTCGCGGCGGGCTTGAATGTTTTTCTCACTAACATATTTCCCATCGGCGGCTGCATTCGTCACAACCGGCTTGCCTGCGAATTCTCTTTGGGCAGCTTGCTGATGCATTGCGGAGCCCTCGGCAGATGCACCTTCGTCATCTTTGCCTCCGCCCATGCCACCACCATTACCAACGGCGCCTGGTGTACTAGGGATCGCGGGAGCGTTCGCCAGATTTCGACCAAATTCCCCGCGCACCGCTTCGAGGGCCTTCTTTTCCTCCTTGTCGCGAAGGAGGCGGCCCTTTTTATCGGTTAGAGATTTGGCGACCGGGCGGGTGGTGCCGATATAACTGAACCCGCAGGTGGCGCCGGTGTGGAAGTCGGCATGGCGGCGCGCCTCCTTTTGGAAGAAATCGAGAATCGGCGTGGTCGGATCCGGGCACACGGTGAACAACGCTTCGTTCACCAGGGATAGGCTTAACTCGGCTTCGACCGCCTGGCCGATCTGATCGGTCACGGAGATTTCTACCTTGCCGTCCTCGCCTGGCAGGAACGCGTCTTTGATAGGTTTCACGGCGACCTTCAACTCGCGCTCGACGGTGAATTCCTTGGACGTGGCACGCAGGTCGCGGCCATCAATGGCGGCCACCGCGAGGCGGAAATTGGGGAACAGGTCATGGCCGACCTTGAACGCGATGTCGTTGTAGTCCTTGTGCAGATCTACAATCTGATAGCGCAGGATGGTCTCGCCTTCGTAGGTGAGGAGGGCGAGACCTTTTTCCATTCGCGAGTGCAGGCGCACCTTGGCGTCCTGGCCCACCTTGAGACTGGCTTCCGCGGCGAACAGGCGCAGCTTGTTAGAATCCCCGCTGTCGGAGACCTCGACGCGGGTTTCGCGGGTGATGGTTTGTCCGAAGCGGTCGGTGCCGGTGATGCGTATTTGATAGATCCCACCTTTTTCCAGGGTCAGTGAAACGCGAGCCTTGCCGCTGGTGGCGTCGGTCTTGGCTTCATATTCGGAGTCCTTGACCTCGGCACCGGGCGGGGTCTCGGCCTGCGGCCATGGCAGCAGCGTGAGGATTCGCCGCGTCTTCGGTTTCTCCATCCGCAGCACACTCACCTTGAGGGGCTCGCCGGTCGGTTTGCCATCGGCCCTGGTGGTTGTTAGATCGAGATCGAACGACTCGCCCGCGATGACCACCGGCTGGCTCGGCTTGGCGTCTATCGAAAACCCGAGGCGTGCCAGGGTGAGCGATTCGGTGGTAGTGACGTTGTCGCCGTCGAGCGCAGCGGTGAAGACGAGTTGGCTGCCCGGCGTCATGCCGGTGGTGTCGAATGTTAAAACGGCCTTGCCCTCGGCGTCGGTGGTGACGCGTTCGATGCGGCGGTCCGGCAAGGTGCAACGCAAAACTCTATTAGCTAACGGCTCTCCCCAATAGTAGGCGGTTTGCAGCGACGCTTCGATCTTCTCGCCGCGGAACCAGACGCGGCGCGGAAAATCCATGCTGAGCTTGATTTTTTCGAGCTTGAACTCGCGCACTTCGAAGGTGCCTTGGAACTGGAGTGCTTCCTTGCCCTTGCGTTCCTGGCTGGCCGTCATGGCATAGGGACCGATAGCCGCTTTTTCCGGCAGGACCAGCGTGGCGTCGAAGGTGCCGAACCGACCCAACTTCACCGCCTGCTCGGACAACAGACGCCCTTGCGGATCGGCAAAGCGGATCTTGAAATTAGCGTCCCCGGGTATGGTATAGGCGCTGTCTCTAACATCGCGCAGCACGCCGCGCATCGCCACCGTCTCGCCTGGCAGATAAACCGGTCTGTCGGTGTAGAGAAAACCCTTGGCGGTCAGGCCGGTGGACAGCTTGAGACCGGCGAGCGGCAGGTTGAAGGCGGCGGCATGGCCGGTGCGCAGGGCGAAAACGCGCACGTCAGCCAGATCCTTAAGGGATTCCAGCGCGGTCTTGAACACGCCGTCGGCACCGGTCTTGCCGGTGGCGGCGACGGCCTTGCCGTTGCTGACTAACAACTCCACGCCGGCGACCGGTTTGCCGGTTAGCATATCCTGTACGAAAGCGAGCACCTCGCGGCGACTGGATTTCACCACCACTTCCAAATCCGAGCGCAACACGAGCACGGTGGATTCCAGGTCGTCGTCGGCGACGCTCACGACGTAGGCGCCGGCCTCCTTGCCGGGGAACGGGATTTCCACGTCCTGTTCCAACGGTTTGTATTTCGCGTAGCCCTCGAGCTTGAGCGTCCAGGATTTATCCGGCTGGATGAGT
>JAPLUJ010000683.1 GCA_026397695.1 Verrucomicrobiota bacterium
TTGGACGGCCACAGCCGAGGATATTCTGACCAAGATTGAGAAGTGTCGGAAACGGCTTGAAGAAATCAGCCCTGGCTGCACGAACCGCAAGAAACGCAAGGTGGCATAAATGAATAGTTATTTCTGCGACAGAACACTAGCAATAATAAATACCAGATTCTTTTCGCGTTGATTCGCGTTTTTCGCGGTTGAGAAATCAACCCCCATTTCCCCGCCCTCCGGTCCGGCCACCGGCTCTTCCAACGGCCTTCACCCCAAAAGCAATTTCCTAGCATTCTCGCGGCAGGAACCCCAATTGTCCCCTCATGAGCCAAGCAAGTGAAATATCGGACCGAATGATGGACGGACTGTGGATTGCAATCTGGGAGGCGGTGCTGCGTTTCGCCCCGTATGTGATCCCGATGTTTCTTCTGATATTCCTCGTCAAATACCTGTTCGGGCCAAACCGGAAGAAGCGGCGCAGGTGATGTCGGGAGGACGAGAGTTAGCCAAGCCGCCACATTTCCCCGAAAAACGAAACCATGAAAACAAAATCCGATTATCCGCCTGACGAACCACGTGCGACGGCATCCTTTTACGTCGCGACATTCAAGATTGTCCTTGCAACGTCTGGAAGCGAAACCGGAACCGGTCTTCATCGGTTGCCGTCGCTCTATTTGACGGGTGGAAGTGCGAGCAAGATGACGGCTGTTGTTGTGTTCATTCCCGATGGACTTACCCTTCTGCCACCGAGGCACGATGCCAGCAAACAGGTGACTTATCTATACTACCGGCAGGAAGCTTATGCGGCGGTGCTCGATCTGCTAGCCCGTACGGGCAATGTCGAATGCAGCTTCTATGCAGGTGACGGCGGGTCTCCATGGGGGCGGCTTGTTGGGGTCACCATGAAACGAGTCATAAATTCCTGAAAGCAAATCGCTGAATCAGCGTACCAACATCACCGCATGAGTGAAAATCCAACACCCGAACGCGTTACGACCTGGCCCAAAGCCAAGCTCATCATCATTTTTGCGGGCAACTACACGGGGGAGTTCAACCCCCATTTCCCCGCCCTCCGGTCCGGCCACCAACCCCCATTTCCCCGCCCTCCGGTCCGGCCACCGGCTCTTCCATCGGCCTTCACCCAGAAAGCAATTTCCTAGCATTCGGATATGGCATACAGCATGAACAAACTAACATCCCTGGCGCTCACCGCCCTGCTGCTGGCACCGATGGCATCCCTGCATGCCGCAGAGGTGGCGAACCTGCGCTGCGAATATCGCGAGAACCCGCTCGGCATCGATGTGACGAAACCGAGGCTGAGTTGGGTGACGGAAGAGAGGAGTCATGAGTCAGGAGTCAGGGGACTGAGGCAGACGGCCTATCAGGTGTTGGTGGCGAGCTCGGGGGAGTTGCTGAAGAATGACCAAGGCGACCTATGGGACAGCGGCAAGGTGGAGAGCGATGAGAGCCTGAATGTGGAGTATAAAGGGAAGGCTGATAAATCCGGGCAGGGTTGCTTCTGGAAAGTGCGGGTGTGGACATCGAGCACAGAGGTCAGAGGACAGAGGTCAGAGGAAGGAGAAAAAGCCGGGTGTAGCGGATGGTCCAGTCCGGCGATGTGGACGATGGGAGTGCTGAATCCGGAAGATTGGGGAACCGCCAAGTGGATCAAGTCGGATCTTGAACTTTATGATTACCAGAAAGAACTCAAGGGGATGGCCGACCACGATCGTGAGTCTGAGGATGCCATGTGGGCGCGTGCCCCGGGCATCCGAAGCAAGACCGCAGGCATTGATGAGGCGCCTGCCGTTTGGCTTCGCAAGGAATTTCCTGCGTCCGGCAAACCCCTGCGTTCAGCGCGGGTCTGCGTGTCAGGGCTGGGTTATTACGAGCTGTATATCAACGGCACGAAGGCGAACGACCATCACTTGAACGTTGCTCCGTATGACTACGACAAGGCTGTGCCATACCAGGTTCACGATATAACGCAGCTGCTGCGCAGCGGAGACAACGCCATTGGAGTGATGCTAGGCAATGGCTATTTCAACCCGGTAGTTCCGTCGCTTTTGAGGGAGTATGCTGCCGACTATATTGACACGCCCCGCCTTCTTCTGTATATGTTTCTTGAGTATGAGGATGGCTCCGTGCAGCGCGTGGTTTCGGATGGCACATGGAAATTCACCACCGGCGGGCCGATCCGCTTCAATTCCGTGAGAGCCGGCGAGACATATGATGCGCGCAGGGAGCTGGGTCACTGGAGCAGTCCTGGTTACAAGATGGAATCCTGGAAAGATGCCCTAGTTGCAGAGGTGCCGACAGGTCATTTGGTCAACCAGAACCTGCCGCCTGTGCGGCGGATCGCCGAGATTCCGCAAACCCGGACAAAAAATTACCATCAGATATCCCGGTACAGGCAGTCATACTCTCGGGCGCTACCAGGAATGCCATTACCTATGCAGCGGGGGCGGAGAGGAGACTTACGAGCCGAGGTTCGCTTTCAACGGCTACCGGTTTGTTGATGTGTTTGGCTTGGATTACGAGCCCAAGATTTCAGACTTGGTCGGATGCCAGGTGGTTTCGGATTTGCAGACCAAGGGCCGGTTCTCCTGTTCAAGTCCGGAACTTACCAAAATCCACGAAGTGGTCCTCAGAACGATTCTCAACTATTACATTCAGATCCCGATGGATCCGGTGAGGGAGAAAGTGGGCTGGACGCAGGATGTGCAAAGTAACTTCAAGGCCACCGCCTGCAATTTTGATGTCAGCCGGATCTACGCCAAGTGGCAGGATGATTTCATTTTGTCAGTGCAGGCGGACGGATATGTTCCGACGGTAGTGCCGGGCTGTTTTGACGGCCCCACAATCAACGGACCCTGGTGGGGCGGGATGATCGTCTACAATCCCTGGCAGCTTTACAATTTCTACGGTGACCGCCGCATCCTTGAGCGCAGTTACGAGCCGATGAAGCATTACATCCGCTATCTGGATTCCATCGCCACGAGCAACATCATCACATGGGGGCTGGGCGACTGGATGGATACCACCGCTGACTGCAAGCAGGGTTCGAGGCCGCAGAACACTACCGTGCCGTTCACGTCCACTTGTGCCTACATGATGTACAATGACATCATTCGGAAGACGGCTCTGCTTCTAAATAAAGCAGATGATGCCGCCAAGTATGCTGCCAGGGTTGAGGACATTCGCGCGGCTATCAACAGCCGTTTATTCAATGCGACAAAAGGATTCTACGATAAAGGTTCCCAGACTTCCTATGTGCTGGCCCTGCAGCTTGGCGTGCCGGAGAAGTCGGACAGGATGCGCCTGACGGAGAACCTCAAGGCTCAAATCTCGAGTGATGGTTTCCATGTCACCAGCGGATTTGTCGGCATTCCTATCCTCCTGACATACCTGACGGAAAACGGAATGGGTGATCTGGCGTGGCGTATTGCGACCAGGCCGACTTATCCGGGTTGGTATGACATGATATTCACACTGAAGAACAGTGTTCTCAAGGAGGACTGGGCCGGCAAGAAGGTACAGATGCCGTCGTTGGCGGCACCGATCGGCGAGTGGTTTTACCGGTCCCTTGGCGGGATCAGGCCGGATGCTCCAGGCTTCAAGCGCATAGTCATCCAACCCTATACGGCGACTCTTGATTGGGTGAAGAGTGAACATGAGAGTCCCTACGGCATGATCCGCAGTGATTGGCAGAAGAAGGAAGGAAAGCTGGCGATCGATGTCACCATTCCGCCAAACACGACCGCCACCGTCTATGTCCCCGCGCAAGGGGAATCAGATGTGAACGAATCCGGTAAGCCTGCCTCCAAAGCGAATGGTGTAAAATTCCTGCGCATGGAAAACGGCGCGGCGATCTATGAGGTGGGTTCGGGAGTTTATCGTTTCCAGTCCACTACAACGGGAGGCGCAAAATGAAAGGTGTGGTGGCAACAAACAACTTTCCGCAGACCGCGCGCTTTGCGCCAGAAGTAAAATTAGTTTCGTGAATAGAACCTCAATGAATATGACTCAACAGTGGGGAGTTCTGGGCGGCTCAGGATTCGTCGGAATGAAGTCCCAAGCGTGTCTTGAGCCGGGAGAGTTTTAGCGCCGCATCGGCCCACTGGTCAACCAGTTTGCGGAAGCGTTTGAAATTCGCCACCTCCGCCCGCACCGCCTTGAGGTTCTCCCGCCTCAGGTATTCCGTCCGGCTCTTCCAACGGCCTTCACCTCAAAAGCAATTTCCTAGCATTGAGCGTGTTTTGTATAACAATTTGGCGGCTGGAGCGGGGCTGGGCGGGGACCGTTCGGATAGAGCTCAATCCTGAAAAACCTGTCAAATTCGCGCTGCGCATGCGCATTCCCGGGTGGGCTGAAGGCCGGCCGCTGCCTTCCGACCTGTATTTCTATCTGAATCGCGGGGACATCAAGGTGGAACTGAAAGTGAACGGCGAGCTAACGGACGCGCCGCGCGCAAAGGGCTATGTAAATCCACGAACCATGACAAAGCGCTCCCAATCGTTATGCATGGTGCCGCTCACGACCCCGGCCATCGCCGCGTGTGTTGCTAGTGTTCTGTCGCAGAAATAACTATTCATTTATGCCACCTTGCGTTTCTTGCGGTTCGTGCAGCCAGGGCTGATTTCTTCAAGCCGTTTCCGACACTTCTCAATC
>JAPLUJ010000457.1:0-1495 GCA_026397695.1 Verrucomicrobiota bacterium
CCAGAAGGAGAGGAGGGAATCGAATGGATGTTATTGACCAACCTTGAAGTCACCACATTTGAGCAGGCTTATGAGAAAGTCCGTTGGTATGGGTTGCGTTGGCGAATTGAAATGTTCTTCAAAGTCCTGAAGTCCGGGTTTCAGGTCGAGGCCTGTCGACTTTCTCACGGAAAGCGACTCGAAAGGTATCTAACTATTATGAGTATTGTGGCATGGCGACTATTCATGATCACTATCATTGCCAGAACCGATCCAAATCAATGCAGCTCAAGCCTGCTTACTCGCAAAGAGTGGCAAATCCTTGTTATAACAACAAGTCGAAACCGGAAGTTGCCCGAAAAGCCTCCGACAATCAAAGAGGCTGTCGCCGCTATCGCAAAATTCGGTGGCCACCTTGGACGAAAGAGCGATGGGCCGCCGGGAACGCTTACGCTATGGAGAGGGTGGAAACGACTTAACGCCTTAGTTGAAGGGGCCGAACTAGCGAGTTATATAGCCCAAACTTGTGGGTAATAGTAAGCTCTCGTCAGGGGGCATCAGGTTAGTGCCGCAACCGCCGCGCCGAAGCCGGATCCATTATGTTAGATAGCCGGGGTCTAGCAGTAACGCAGTTGTCCGCCTGGCACAGAAAACAATACGAATGAAAGGAAACAAGGTCATGAAAAGCATGTTTACCGCAAGCGTCACCCATAGTCTCTCAGTACTCGCTCTGGTTCTCGCGCTGACACCGGTCACCGCGTCGGCTCAGGGCAGCCTCACGCCACCCGGCGCACCCGCGCCGACCATGAAAACACTCACCCAGGTGGAGCCGCGCACGCCAATTGACAGGCTGCCGTACACCATCAACCAATCGGGGTCGTATTATCTAACAAGCAACCTGACGGCAGACCCCGGCGTCAATGGCATCAGTGTCGAGGCCGATCATGTCACCATTGACTTGGGAGGTTTCGCGCTGTTAGGCGGCGGCGGGGGTGCCGCGGCCGGCATCATGGTCCCCAATGCGCAGCGGGACTTGAACGTTCGCAATGGCACGATCGCAAGTTGGTCCGGCCAAGGCATCCTGGCCAGCAACGCCCACAATAGCCAGTTTGAACACCTGCGCATCGCGCTCAACGGTTCAGTCGGGCTGCAAGCGGGCCAAGCGTGCGCGATTCGCGATTGCGTGCTCGAGGAAAACCAAGGGGACGGGGTCAATGCCGCCGACAAGTGCTTGATCAAGGATTGCGAGTCGGGCGGCAATTCTTTGAACGGCTTCCATGTGCAAGGCAACGGTACCCGCATCACCGACTGCGTCGCCGCCGACAATACCCTCACCGGCATCGTCGTCACCGGCGCGATCGGCACCATCACCACCTGCACCTCGACCAGCAACGGCCAGGACGGCATCGAGGTCGGCGGCGGTTGCCGGGTGGATCAATGCACCGTGATCATCAACCAGCGTCACGGCATCGTGACCGATGCTGGCTGCACGGTGAAAAACTGCACCAGCAATGGC
>JAPLUJ010000457.1:1509-4719 GCA_026397695.1 Verrucomicrobiota bacterium
GCTGCTGGGTCAACGGCAACACCGTCAACGGCAATGCGATCGGCATTGTATCCAACGGCAATGCCAGGATTGATGACAACCTGGTTTACTCGAACGGCACCGGCATCGATTGCCCGGCGGGCGGTGCCAACTTCGTCGCCCGCAATACCGCCCATGGCAATGGGAATGACTACAACATCATGCTAGGCAACAATTTTGCTTCGGTGCAGGCCCCCCTTGGCATGGGTTTCGCCGCCCAACCGTGGTCCAATTTCTCGTATTAATTTTCAAGCACCTACCATTAAGGACGCGATGAGAAATTTCCTTTCACCCCTGACTCCATTAGCACCATGAAAACCCTGCACATCCTCCTTTGCAGCGCCGCCGTCACCCTGTCGGCAGCGGCGACCACCACCATCAATCCCACGAACCAATACGCGTGGGCCGGTAATTTCGGCTGGACCCTCTGGCACGACGCCGGTGCCGACGGCGCGGTGATCGGCCAATATGTCTGCTCCGGTTATGTCTGGAGTCCTAACTGCGGTTGGATCAACCTCGGCGACGGCACCCCGGACGACGGCGTTCATTACTCGAACGCCAGCGGCTCGGACTACGGCGTCAACCTGCAAGACCCCTATTCCAGCGGCGGCGTGTCCAAGGCGAAGCTGCGCGGCTTCGCCTATGCCGCCAACATCGGTTGGATCAATTTCGAGAACCAAGGCAACCCGGAACTCTCGCTCCAAACCGGCCGGCTTTCGGGTTACGCGTGGTCCGCCAACTGCGGCTGGATCAACCTCGACGACGCCAATTGGTTTGTCGCCACCGACGTCATCCAGCCCGGCGCGGACAGCGATAACGACGGGATTGCCGACGCCTTTGAACTCACCGTCACCGATCCGCCCAGCCTCACCATGCTGACGGCGACCGGAGACTACGACCACGACGGCAAAACGGATGTGGAGGAATACCTCGCCGACACCAACCCGTTGAATCCGCAGTCCAGCCTGTCCGTCACGGAGTTCGTGGTTTCCGGGACCAACTGCACGCTGACTTGGGCCAGTTCGCCCGCCCGGCTCTATCGGATCACCAGTTCAACCGATTTGCTGCCGGCGTCATGGGAACTGGTGCTGGACCACATCGTCCCGGACGGCGCTTCCACATCTCGCAGCATCACGGTTGCTGCGGCAGCCAAGCGGTTCTTCCGCGTCGGGGTCTTCCTGCCTCTCGACCCATAACTTATCTCGCCGGATTCCGATCCACGCTTGCCCATGTGTCCAACCCACAAAGCAGTTTCCCGAAAGTACTAATCCATAAGGCGGCTTTGGCGATTTTGGTTACTGATCTTGATCGGGATTCGACAGCACCGTGCTCTCGGGGCATGGTGCCTGAACTCATCACTCTAGCAGGTGGCAACGACGCACATCTGATACAGGGAGACTGCGAGACGCTGGGACTCATCCATGCAGCAGACGCCATTGCTAGGAAATTGCTTTCCCGGTGAAGGCCGTTGGAAGATCCAGTGGCCGGAGCGGAGGGCGGGGAAATGGGGGGTTGCATCTCGGTGGAAAATGTTTTGGCACATTTCCGCGGTTTTCGGATTGGGTTTGCCGGGCCCTTGGCCCTGAAGAGTGCCAAGTAATTTTCCGGAATTCATTGCCCATTCCTCAATAATTCAATGCCGAGATCAGGAAGTCTGAGCCTTGCAGCAATGGCCCGATCTGGACGCCGGGTTGGTCGAGGTCTGCGGGCTGGGAAAGCCGCGCTTGCCACAGGCGGTGCCGTCTATCAGCGCAACAAGATGTGGGTAAAAATGATAGCATGATTCCGCTTTGCAGCAAGGCCGGGATGCGGCATGTTTGTACCCATGCTTATCGCACATGTATGTCCTTTGTCGCTGATCGCGATCGTCTGGTTCGCGTGCGGCAGTTTGTTTTCCCAAACTGTCGCCAAGCCGGCGGCCGCCCCGTCCAAAATCGAGCCAGGGCTCGAGTTGGCCGTGAATTGGAAATGGTGGGTCGCGCCGCCGGAGAAGAATGAGTGGGGCATGCCGCTGCCGGATGCGTTGGTGCCGAAGGTGCCGGGCTCTCCCGCGCTCGAACCGGGCCCGCCCGCCGCAGTGCGTCCGGAGACCTACGAGGTGAAGAAAGGCGACGCCATCATCAAGATCGCGAAGAAGTTCGGCATGACCGCTGCGCAGTTGAAGCAGTTCAACGATCTGAAGGACGACCGGATTCAGGTCGGCCAGATGCTGCGCATTCCCACGCCGGGACAATTGCTCACGATGGTACCGCCGCCGCCACCACCGGAACCGAAAAAAGAAGTCGCCGGGAAGAATAAACCCGACCAGCCGGCGGAGGCACCGCAGCCCGGTCCGGGTCCCGGCGGCGAGGCGCAGCTCGAACTCGATAACGTGTTGTTGCAGGTGTTTCTCGATCGGGAAATGTTTTCTCCGGGCATGATCGACGGCAAGTCCGGCGCGACGTTCCTGAAGATCAGCCAGATCTATCAGAACACGCACGCGGACGCCGCGAATCCCGGCCTGTTGCAGGCGAAGGCCGTGGCCGCGCTGAAGCAGCCGTACACGCGCTACATCCTGCGCGCGGATGATTTCAAATTCATCAAGCCACCCAAGGCCGCGCCGGTGGTGGCCCGAAGCCGCGCATCATCTCCGGCCAGAAAAAAAAACTCCACGGCGGGCAGCGCCGCACCGGCACCACCGCCTTCCACGATCGACGAACTGGTCGCGGCGAACTTCCTCTGCTACACGAGCGCGTGGGAATTCGTCGCGGAGCGCTTCCATTGCGACGAGACGTTTCTGCATCGCATCAATCAACAACTGAAAGATGCGCCCGGCGTCGGCACCGAGTTTCAGGTGCCGAACGTCATTCCATTTGAAATCGAAAAGGCACTCGAGCCACCGCTGCAGCCGGCCGCCAATAAACAAAAGCCTGTCACCGCCGGGGTGGTGGTATTGTCCCGTCTGGAAATCTCGTGTGAAGGAAAGCTCATTGCCGTCATGCCGCTGGCCTCGGCGCGCCCCGGCCTTCATGGCCGCGGCTCATGGACCCTGCTTGATGCCATCCCGCAGCCGCGCATGGCCACCAAGCGCGAAGCGCGTGAGATCCCGAAAGACAAGCCCGCGGCGGCGGGCACTGAGATTGCGGGCGCCAAGCCCGCGATCGATCCACCGCTGGAGAAGGAGCAATACCTCGCACCCGGCCCCAACAATCC
>JAPLUJ010000039.1 GCA_026397695.1 Verrucomicrobiota bacterium
GGCGACGAAGGCGAGGGACACGAGAGTCCAACCGACCGGCAAGTTGACCGTAGCCGGCACCACGCTGGCACCGAAGCCGCCGGGGGCGGTGACGAGAGTGTAAGAGCCGCTAGCGGCAGCTCCGCCGCCCGTGATGTCGAGCACCGAGGCTCCGGAGAAGGTCATCGTCTTGGTGGCCGCGAGCTCGAGTTTGTCGTGACTGCCCGCAGGTGTGATCAGGTTGAAGGCCAGGCGGGCGTTGTTTGCGATTGTGACGTTCCCGCCAATCGTGCCGGTGCCGCCGAGGGTCTTGCCGCCATTGACGGTGACAGTTCCGGTGGCCAAGGACTGGTCGCCGTTGACGAACAACTTGCCGTTGTTGACCAACGTCGCTCCGGTGTAACTGCCGCCGCCGTTGAGGAACAGCGAGCCGGCGTCGTCCTTGGTGAGACTGAGAGCGCCTGCGCCCTGCGTAACGGCACCGGAAATCGTCGTGTTGCCCGTGCCGCGGATGGTAGTCAGCCTGGCGGTGCTGCCCGTTAGTGCGTAACTCGCCAGCGTGAGCATGCCGGGGGCGTTGTTGGTGATCGTGGCAACGTTGTCGGCCTGAGCGGCCCCGAACGTCAAGCCGTAGCCGTTGCCGCCGGTGATGGTAAGCGTTCTGCTGCCGTTGATCCACAGCGCGCCCAATGTGTGCGTGTTGCCGCTGGCCGAGGCACCTGCGCGGTCAACGTAAATACCCGCAGTGCCATTCACCTTGACGCTCTTTGCAAAGTTGGTAGAGCTATCGTTCAACAACATGACCGTGGCGGTGCCGATCGTCAAGGCGTCGGTGAGGGATGTGCTCAAGCCGAGGTTGCCGGGGCTGCTGACTACGAGCGTGCCCTGGCTGACGGTGGTGATGCCGGTGTAGGTGTTGCTGTTGGAGAGGATCAGCTTGCCGGTGCCCGACTTGGTGAGCTGGCGGGCCGTTGCGTCGTTGGTGATGACGCCTTCGATGACCGCCCAGTCGGCGCTCGAACCGGTATTGTCGGTGACATTGATCGTGCGGTTGGCTGTGGTCATGTTCAGGCCGTTCTTGACGGTGACCACGTCATTGGCATTCGTGGAATTGTTGAACATGAGGTCCGTGCCATTAAGCCCGGCCGCGCCATCCCAGGCAATCATCGCGCCGACGCCGCCGTTAAGATCAATAACCAGAGGGCCGCCGACGGCCACGAAACAGGCCGCCGGATTGCCATCGCCGGTGATGCCGGTAAATGAGATCCCCCCGGCGGCCGTGCCGATGGTGCGGGTGAGCGTACCCGTGGTCTCCAACGTGGCGGGCCTGTTGATGGCCCCGTTCTGATAAAAACTCGGAGAGTTGAAATACAGGTAGCCGCCGCCGGTGTTGGCGTTCAGATAGGTCACGTCGGCCACTCTCAGGATTGTCCGTCCGGTATAGGCCTTGATCTCCGTATTGCCGCCGTAGTTGTTCGTGCCGGTCAGCGTCACGGTGCCGGACACGGCGGTCAGCCCGGCTGTCGCTCCGGTCAGATTGTTGCCTAAGGCCACGTTGTAGGCTTCGTATCTGGCTGTGGGAACCACCGTGCCGGTGCCGGCCAGCGCGCCGCCACTGAACACCAGCACCGCAGGGTCTGCGGCGGTTGCGTTGTTGTACGTCAGCGTACCGCTAGCAAGAATGATCGTGCCGCCCGTGATACTCAGCGGGCCGTCAAGCGTCGCTCCCGTGCCGCCAGCCAGTTGGAGCGTGCCGGTTCCGACATTCAGCGCGCCGGTACTGGAAGAAGTGAGGGAGCCCGCAAGGATTTGGATGAGGGAACTCGCATTGACGATGCCGGTGTTGGAGACGGCGACGGTTCCATTCGTAACGACCGCGGGGGCTGTCAGCGTACCATCTACTTGCAGCGTGCCGGTGGATCCCACATTGACTTGGGTCGCCCCCAGCGTCCTAGTGCTATTGACGGTGAGTGCGGCGGTGTTGGTCTGGCCGACGTTGACCGAAAGCGCGGATGAGAAGTCGGCGTTCACGGCGACGGTGCTGCCACCGGCTGCGTCGAGGTACATGTGGAAGCCGGTCGCGGGTACTTGGCCTCCAGAACCGCCAAAGGTCCAATTGGAGTCGGCCCAATTTCCGGTGCCGCCACCCCAGACGTATGTACCGCTGGCGGGAGTCGCGTCAACGCGGAAATTATCGATGGCATACGCATCGCCGTTGTTGGTGGTGCCCCACCACATGCCGAACTGCGTGATATTACCCGCCGGCACGCCCGTGAGAGGAGTGGATGACAACCCCGACTCTTCCCAGGGTGTAGTCCATTCATACCAGGTGCCGCTATCCACGTTGTAGGACTTCGTGGCCCATGCCGTGACATTGCGGTTCGCCTGGGCACCGTGGTCGGTGCCGGTGCCAAACTTGGCGGACGCATACCACTTGGTGCCGACTTTGGCGACGAAGCGAGCTCCCCTGGTGGTACCGCTGGCCCAATCGACCGTGAACGTCGTGTCGATGCGGCTGGCAGCCGTGATGGTGTATTCGCCGACCTTGGTACTGACCAGCATCCGCCCCGAGTCTCCGGGGCCCCTGGCAGCGTACCAGAAATCGCCGTCGGGAGTGGCCGCACCCAAGCCGCCAGCTACCCACGCCCCAGCCGGATTCACCGCAACTCTGCTGTCTCCGTCATAGTTGCTCCAGTTGCCGCCATCCCAGCCGCATGTAGACTGGGTCAGCTCTTTGCCTAACTGATTGTCGCCGATGAAGTTCTCAGTATAAAGATTAGCCGCCGGGGCCATGGGGGCCAAGGCGAGCACAATACACCCCGCCACAGCGAGATGTGAGAGATGATTTCCTAGTGTTCTGTCGCAGAAATAACTATTCATTTATGCCACCTTGCGTTTCTTGCGGTTCGTGCAGCCAGGGCTGATTTCTTCAAGCCGTTTCCGACACTTCTCAATCTTGGTCAGAATATCCTCGGCTGTGGCCGTCCA
>JAPLUJ010000115.1 GCA_026397695.1 Verrucomicrobiota bacterium
ACCGCATCATCCGTCACCGATGCGAGTTGGCCGCGAACCACGTCACCATTGGTCAGCTTGATCGTCGCCTCATATCCCACGGGGGTTTCCTGCTGGGTCGCGGGCAGGGAGATATCCACGACGTGCTTGAGGAAAAAAGACGCCGGCTTCTCCAGCATCGGCGATTTCCACACCATCCGATCGGAGGAAAGCGATGCCACCGATCCAACCAGCCGATCATTGTTAGAAAAACGCACGACGCACTCCGCATCATCGGCAGCGGCGGCCACGGCAATGGCGGGGCAGAACAACAGCAGCGGGAAAAGCGGTTTCATGGGCCGGGTGGGATCTTGGGTTTGGGTTTGGGATCGGTCCGTTCCAAAGCCGCGGATTTGGCATCAAGCCGTTCCATGGCCATAATCCCTTGCCGGAGCAAGTTCAGTTTACCTAACAAAGGATGTACGGCACAAACCGTGTCATCAGTGAACTGGCAGGAGGAGACCTGCAACGCTCCGCCACCGCGCAGACGCAGCATCAACGAGTGGCCCGCTTGTGCCGGTTGGGCGGCACCTTGTGCGGCCATGAACACCGTCGCGACATCCGCCGCCGGGATCTCTAACATATCCTTCTTGAAATCACTTTTGAAGATGAAAACCTGCCCATCATCCGTCTTGCGGATCTCCATCAGATGTCCGCTCCAGCGGTCGTTCTTGCGGGTGATCAGGCTGTCGGTCTTCAGGTCATCATGTTTCTCGACCAGCGTGTCGTCCCGTGAATCATCATATTCGAGGACTTCAATGTTGGAAATTTCCTGCGGGTTGCCGTTCGGTGTGTTGCTGACCAAGGTGATGCCCGATCCATCCGGCACGACGCGGATGGGATCGCCAAACTTGCCCTCGAGCTCGCCGTTGAGAAAAAGGTGCAACCGGGCATCCCTGCGGTTGACCCTGAGTTCCACCTGCAACTGGTGCTCGGGGTACGTGTCCGGCTTGCGTTTATCCAGTTGCACGATGGTGATGTATCGATTCCCACTGGCAGACTCGCGCTTGATTTCCAGTCCGGCACCGCCGAACTGCAGGTAATAACGGTCGCAAAGTTCACCTTTCGCCTTGAGCGGATCGGCAAAAAAGATCTGGAAATTGGGCATCTGGCTGGCCTGCCACCTGAGGGTGAAACGCAGGATGAACTGTCGGGGCAACGGGAGGTTTTTGGATGCCGTGGCCTGGCCGTTAGAGATCAGGCTGTTGCGTTCGAAGATCCAGTTTTTCGCTTCGCCATCTTTGGGGGTCCACTCGGCGAGGTTGTTAGGGCCGGCATAGATCACGGTGCGCTTGAGGATTCCGAGTTGCAGGGATTTCAGGGATTCCCGTGGAATTTCCAAGCGCCCCACCTCGGCAGACACGACGGTGAGTTGCCCGTCATTGAGGGCCTCAAGCGTCACAGGCAACAGGTCGCCGTTGGCGAGTTCAACGCATGCGGATGGTGGCTGCGGCACGGCGCCTTGGGAGCTGAATGTGACTTTTTCGACGGTGCCCTTTTTCAACAGCACGGGTTCCGGCGCAAGGTCGCTGGCCAGTTCCACCACCCCCGCCTCGTTGATAGAACGCACGCTGCCCGTAAGTTGTGACCCACCACTCAGGGTGATGTCGTCCGCGATGAGCGGGCCGGACAGGCCGCACCCACACACAACGCCGAGCCGCAGCATGGTGTTAGAAATCCGCATCCCAGTCATCGGTG
>JAPLUJ010000074.1:0-5148 GCA_026397695.1 Verrucomicrobiota bacterium
GTGCGACACCTGAACCGAAGAATTTCCGGTTGTGTCCGCCTTCCACGGGGAGCAGTCCTTCCACCCGGGTCATTTTCAAATCCACGCCGGGGTCCGTGGTCGCCGTGACTGTTAGAGAGAAACCGGTGGCGTCTCCCGGTCCCGGCAACACCAAGCCTGCTCTTTCCTTCTCCACCTTGGCGCGGGTTTTCACCAGCACCTGCAGTTCTGTTGGATTTTTTCCTTCCTCCTCTAACGTGCGCACGTCGAGAAACCGCACGCCGTTTTCCGCCACCCGCACCGACCAATCGCGCAGTCCCGCGCCAGTGACTTCACTCACCTCCCCCACCCCGCTCAGTCCGAGCGTAAGGGTTGCCACTTTCCCCTGATGGACCTTGAACGAGATTTTCTGTTCACTGGTGACGGTTTCCAAGCCGACTTGGGCAATCACCTCGGCAGCGGCGGAGAAAAACACCGGCGCCTCCTGCGGGGCCTTGGTCCACGGAATCAGGCAGCGAAAAACACCGGTGCCTCCTTCGGGGCCTTGGTCCACGGAATCAGCATGACGCGCTCATCGGGTTCCAGAGCGTGGGAGAGTGCCGTTAGAGCCAGTGCAATAAGGAGGGTGGACATTCCTGTCCGCCGTTTAAGGAGGGTGGACATTCCTGTCCGCCGTTTTTCAATAAGGAGGGTGGACATTCCTGTCCGCCGTTTTTCGGGACAGGAATGTCCCGACTCCTTATGTTCCGCAACAATCCGTTCGAATGTGGTTTTCATCATGGTGGTTATTTCTAGCACGTTCATTCCGGCATGTGGGTAAACCCCGTGTAAAAAATGGTTTTGGGGCGTGGTGGTGGCGTGAGCCACTGTGATCGGATTAGACTGACTGACCGGTGCGGTCCTAATCTTTCTTCGGCTTGTCGTCGGCTGCAGCGGTCGCTTTCTCCGCCTGTTCTTTCGTTAGAACAGAGAGGTTTTTGATCGGTCGTTCGGGGAATTTAGCGCCTTCGCGGGTGACATAATCGTGGTTCCATTGGAGGTGCACCAGATCCCCGGGCTTGAGGGCGAGGACGGCATCACGGATGGCTTTGGGTACTTTCGGGTTCTTCATGTTATCCTCGATGAGGACCATGAACTGCTCTTGTTTAGGATCGCCGTACTGACCGGGTTTCTCGTAGGCGAGGTATTTGACGATGGCGAAGGTGGCGAGTTTGCCGGACTCGCCGCAGCGGTCGGGACAAAGGGTGGTGAGCCCCATGCACCGGTGATCCTTCAAGCCCGTGAAGCGGGCCACCGTGTCATGCGCGGATAACAGATCGCGTTGCTTGTCTGGCACGGGCGTGGGCACCGCCTTGGGTGCCAGTTTTTTTTCGACGGCGCGGCGCCACGCGGCGGATCCGACGTCGGGTCCATGGCCTGCCGCGTCACGGATCTTGAGTTGTTTGTCTAGGGCACCCGACCATTCCTCGGAGCCGATGTCGGGGCCGTGGCCTTGGGCGTCGCTAACAGAATGGAGTTTATCGGCCCATTTCGCCCATGCCGCCCATTCCTGCGGCGGTTGCTCCGCAGTCTGCTTGTTGGTGGTCGAAACCAACACGATGGTTCCATTGTGGAGGTCGGACGCGGCGGCGGCCGGAACGTGGGTGGGCACCGCCATGGCGAGTGCGATGATGTATGTGATGTCTGTGGTTTTCATGTGATATATGGGGTTATATGATTCGATCATGACTTCTGCCATGTTTGGGTGATGAAGGCGGCAGGCAGAATGCCCGCCTTCAAGTTGGTTAGAGTGAATCTATCATGTGCAGCACCTCGGCCACCCGGCTGTTGTTGCCATAGAAGCGTTTGACGTTGGCGCGGGGAGCGGCGAGTTGTTTGAAATCGATGGCCTCGGCCAGCGGACCACCGCGCAGTTTTTCGGCGGCGAGCATCGCGAGCACGGCGAGTTGCATCGACGGCTTGGCGCGGTCGATTGCCGGGGCGCCCGCGTCATGCGGGATCGTCCACGTGCGTTCGACCATTTGGCCGCTGGCGGTGTCGCGGAAGCGCACGCTCACGTCGCCGATTTCACCGCTGCCGTTGGGGAGCGGCTCCACCTGATAGACGGCCACCCCGGCCTCTTCGGCGGCGAGTTCCGCGGCGTCCACCGTGTCGTTGCGGAAGTCCTCGGTTTTGAGGCGGTCTTTTTCGAAGCCGATGAGTTTATAGCGTCCAACCCGTTCCGGGTTGAAATGCACCTGCACCTTGACGTTCTCGGCGGCCGGGCGGAATGCGCCGGCGAGTTGGCGGGCGAAGTTTTCGTCCGCGCCCTTGCCGACGACGTAATAGCGGCCGTTGCCGTTGCGGGCGAGTTCTGCTAACAAATCGTCGTTCAAATCGTCGGCGGCGATGCCGGCGATGTCGAAGGCGATGCCCTTTTGGCGCAGGGTTTTGACTTTGGCCGCGAGGCGGACGGGATCGGCGTCGCCGAGGTTGGCCGCGCCGTCGGTGAAGAGCACGATGCGGTTCTGCGCGCCCGCGAGTTTCCGGCGTTCGGCAAGTTGTTCGGCGAGTTTGATCGCTTCCTCGAGATTGGTGCCACCCTCGCTGGCCGATTGGTTCACCAACTCGCTGAGTTTCACGGCCTGCTCGCCCGTCCATCCATCAGCTAACAGGCGCGGGGTCCGGGCAAATGTGACCACCGTGACGAGGTCGTTCTTGGTGAGCAGCCCGGCCAGTCCGGCGAGCGCCTTGTCCATTGCGGCGCGGCGGTCGTCGCGCACCATCGAGCCGGATTGATCAACTAACAGGGTGAGCCGCAACGGCTGTGACACACTGCGCCCGGCAGCCGCCGTCTTCAGCGCGACCCGTACCAGATTGCGCCCGGGAATGACCGGGTGGGCGGCTTGTTCAATGGAAACCGCCACCGGTTCGCCTGCGGTGGGCGAGGGATCGCCATAGTCCACGGCATTGTAGAACTGTTCCACCTTGATGCCCGCCGGGTCCGGCCTTTCGCCCTTGGCGAGCGCGGCCTGGGCGACCTGGAACGAGGCGTCGCTGATGTTCAGTGAGAACGTCGAATACGGTTCCTGCGCGGCGGCGACCTCCTTCATCAATTCGGCATAATCGATCTTGGGTTTTGCCACTTCTAACGGCGCGTCCGTATCCGCCAGTTTCTGTTTCAGTTGTTGGAGAAGCTGCTGATCCTTCTCAAAATTCTTTTTGGCATCCACATAATCCTGCGCGTCCAAGCCCCGCTTGATGGCATCCTCGCGCGATGAGTCCTTCAGCGCTTCCACGCTCTTCAGTCGGTTTGAGGCCATGTCCAATTGAGCCTTCAAGGTCGCCCGCAGATTCACCACGCCTTCGTCCAGTTGGCGTTTCATGGCATCGATCCGGCTCTTCTCCGCACGCACGTCGGGATGGTCGTCACCCAGTCCGTTAGTCTTGAGGCCCTCAAATTGGCGCTTCGCTTCCTGATATTGAGGGTAAACCTTCTTGACGACGTTGTCGGGCAGATCGATGCCACTTGCGTATACCATCAGCTGAGAGTTGTCATACTTGAGAAGACTGCTGATCTGACCCTCCAACTGCATCTTTTCCTGCTCAAGTTTATGAAACGTTTGCAGCGCGTCGCGGGCACCCTGGTCTTCATCCACGCCGGATTGACCGTAAAAAGAATCGGTTCCCTTGTAGATGATCCCCTTGCTGCGGACGATGCTCGAGAGCGCCTTGCGGTGCTCCTCGACTTTATCCTCCTGGTCTTTGATGGCTTTGCGGAGGTCTGCGGTATCTGCCGATGGTTGGTTCATCTGAGGTGGTTCGACTTCTGTCGAACCTGTGATTTCCCGAGTGACCGTGATTTCCCGCGGGATCTTCTTTTGCGCAGCTTTCGATTGTTCTTCAGACTTAACACCCACTGGGGCGGGTTGTTTTTCCTTGCTCTTCGCATCCGCCGGTTTTTTCGGAAACAAGTCCCTGTCCTCCAATCGCTCCGCATTTTCGTCCCGATTGGCAAAAAGCGCGCCCAGCACGGGGATTTTCCCCGGCACTGGGATTTCCCCGCCGACTTTTTCCAGGCCATCCGGCTCAGGACGTTTCTCACCGGCCACGGGGTCTGTTTTGCTAGATATGGAATCTTTAAGCACCAAATCTACGTTGACATCGTCAGGCACCCAATAGTCTCCGCTGCGCCGTCCCGTAACCAGTGATTTATCCGCACCGGTAGCGCTCCCTTTCCGATCAGCCATGGCTCCAGCGCCGCTTCCACTTCCGAAACCCATACCCGTGCCGTTGCCCATGCCCGAGCCGTTATCTGGCAAGGTCAGGTTGGCGCTGCCAGGCTTGTTAGAAACAGCCTGTTTCTGCTTTGACTCGCTCCCGTACACGCGAGTCTTATCTACCACCGCCTCGCCCTCACGATCACTCGCAACGATTTCCTTGGCCGGTTGTGGCGCGGCAGCAGATGCAGGTGCGGCGGCAGGTGTGGTGACAGACTCGGCGGGAGTCTGGTCGGCGCGGGAGATTCTAGCAGACAAAGCGGATTGTGGCCCGCTACCCTTGTCTTGCCATTTCCCGGAGCCTTCGTCCAGCTTCTGCTGCGGCTTCTTTTCCAACGCTTTGCCGTCGCCCGATCCCAGTCCGTTGCCACCCAAGCCGCCGGACGTGCCACCGCTGGTCATGGACGTCAACGGCGAAATTTCGGCAAAGCTGTCGCTCGGATCGGGAATGGAATAGTTGGATTTGGCACCCTCTGCAAATACCCTCGTGGGTCTGGCAGTACCATCCATCCCGGCGGGCTTGCCGGACGCGGGACCCGCGACGTTTCTCTTCTTCTGCTCTAACAAGCCTAACTCATCATTCATCGCGAGCGCATCACGCGCTACTCTATCAGGCATCTGCACGGCAGCCATCGTCGAGGAAACATCCGGCGCAGGCTCGGCGGGAAGTCCCGGGAGGCGGATCGGCCTGGGCGTGCCTTCGATGCGTTCGGGAGGAAACTCGGTTTCCAGACGCATACTGCCAGAAGGAGCGGTTTGCAGCGCGGAAAACTCACTTGCTGTTTTCCTGGCCATTTTGATGGCTTTGCCTCCCGCACCAAATCCCCCGCCGATAATCAGCGTGAGTATCAGGCACGCGGCGATGGCCAGCAAGGCCCGGCGGCCGCTGCGGCGGATGCGTTTTTCGATC
>JAPLUJ010000074.1:5155-6356 GCA_026397695.1 Verrucomicrobiota bacterium
ACGGTTCCGGCTGATGGGTTTTCTCGCCGCCCAATATCTCATCGAGCGTCTGGCGTTTGTCGTCAGTGAGTTTCCATGAATGATCATCGGGTTGCACGGCCACGGCCTCGGTGAGCAGGCCGTGGAGTGCGAGCATGCGGCGGCGGAAAGCGCGCAGTTCGGGGCGCTCGTCGCACAGGCGCTCCAACTCCGCCGCTTCGAAGGCGGAGGCCTCGCCAAGCACCCATGCGACGATCCGGGCTTCAACCGGTTCGTCACCGATGGTGGTGAATGGGGCGTGGTCGTTCATGGTAAGTGAATGAGGTTATTAGTTAAAAGTGATTAGTTATGGGGAAGAGAGGTCATTAGTCATTGGTCATTGGGAAAGAGGGCTTCGCGCTGGGCATTTTCTTGTCTTGTGTCTTGTGTCTTGCAGTCTTCTGTCTCTCAGCCCTCCGGGCTTTCGATCCCGAGGTGGCGCAGCGAGTCCGCTAGGTTTTTCAGGGCGTGGTGGAGTTTGTAGCCGACGTTACCGATGCTGAGGCCGGTGCGTTGGCTGATTTGGTCGTATTTGAGGTTTTCGTGGTATTTGAGGGCGATGAGCATGCGGTCATCGGGGTCGAGTTCGGCGATGAGGAGTTGCAGGGTGCCGATGGCTTCGAGCCGGCCGAGCGCCTGCTCGGGATCGGGCGCGTGGCATTGCCACTCGTGGCTGGAGTCGATGGGAGTTTCACGGCGATGGTCGCGGAGGTGGTTGAGGGCGAGGTTTCGGATGGATCGGAACAACCAGGCGCGGGGGTTGGTGACATCCTCCCAGTGGGCGTGGAGTTTGACGAACGCGTCCTGGACGAGGTCTTGGGCGGCTTCCCGCTGGCCTACCAATCCGTGGGCGTATCGGAGCAATGCGGATTCCTCCGTTTCGAAAACCTGCCGGAGTGTCGGTTTGTCCTCCATGGTATTTCGAAACGGGATCACCGGATTGCGTCCGGTATCAGCCCGTGGATGGGCGCTGGCGGTGGATGTTTCCATGATTTGGCGCGCGCTGGATCATGCCCTTCATCCATCTAGACACAGACCGCGGAATTTTCTTAGTAAAAAATCCGTCAATTTCCCGACACGCGACATCCTGGTGTCCGATCAGACACGCAGATTGCATGGACAAGGGCGATGCGGAGATCGCCCTTCCTTGGGACCATGCATGCTAGTTGAGAGACGGAAGGGT
>JAPLUJ010000134.1 GCA_026397695.1 Verrucomicrobiota bacterium
AAGTGGAGTTCACGGCGCAAACCGCCCAACTTCATGATAAGTTGGCTGATCCGCTCGACCGTCCTGCCCACCCCGCGGATCGTGTCGGCACGAAATTCCGGATCATCGAAGTGGGTCGGCAGGTTCTGCAGCATCAGGCTCAGCCCGTTGGCCGCGTTCTTGAGATCATGGACGAAGAACGTGGATAGAGTCTGGAACGCCTCCAACTCCTTGGCCTGCAATATCTCATCCGTCAACGAGCAATTCAGCAACCCACCAGACAACTGGTCGCCGATACATTGCAGCAGATCCAATTCCTCGTGGCTGTAGGGTATCCCGTTCACGCGGTCTGCCAGCACTATCAATCCGACCAAGCGCTCCGCCGCCACCAGCGGCAACACCCAGCGATTCCCGCCGTGCTCGAATTTCCTGGGACAACATTCCCGCAAGGTCTCTGCCCACGCCGCTTGCTCCGACTCTAACACAAAGGGTTGCCCACGTTTGGCGAGTCCGGCCAAACTTCCGGCATCCAGTTGCGGCCCGCTGACCGCCCGATGCTTCTCGGTGGAGTAAAGCCACTCCAAGCCTGGCGGCTCCACCGCAGTCCTGAACACAGTGACACCGAGCACATGAAAACTCTCGGCGATGACTTCGGCCGCGTTCTTTCCCAAAGTGACCGCATCCAGCACGCTTGAGGTCCGCTGGCTGAACTCCGTCCAGATTTTACGGAAATCGTGCTCCGGCCGGTGGAAGTGACGGCTGATGAAACGCTGCAGTGCCGTCCTGAATCGCTCCGACAGAAACATCACTGTCAAGCCTACCGCGCCCATCAATAAAACCAGCGCCTGCGCGGGAAAACTCGTGTTCTCTCCAAGCCGTTCGACCCACTGTGCTAAGAGACCGACGGTCACAAAATACGCACCCACAAGGATCACTGTGACCGACCCTTGCAGCACCGCCCGCGATGGATAGATGTCGAATTTGCCGAAGCTGGATCGCAACAGCCCGATGCCGATCAGCACGCATCCCAACAACAATCCCACGAACGTCAGTTTCGCCAACCCGGGATCGTAACCGGAAAACAACAACATCTGACTCAAGGTGTAAACCCTCACCCCGAAGATCAATGCCACCCCGAGAATCAGGTATTTGATCCGCCAGCGGCTCATGCCCACCGAGGCCCGGAAGGTCTTCTCGATATTGCTCAGGATCGCCAGCGTGACCATCAGTACCACGATCACCCATGCCTTGCCTGCCCAACCCAATTGGATCACGATGCCGGCACCTCTCCCCATCCCTGCTGCAAATCGATCCGCAAAACCCAGCAGCAACGCCACCGGCAACACAATGGCGGCCAGCAAGGCCCACTTCCAACGGCGCAGAAACTCGTCTTGGTTGCCCCGCGCATACACTAGGCTGAAGCCCAGCCAGACGCCAGGAACAAGGGATTTCAGCAACAGGGATCTCCACAACCAAGTGCCGATCTCCACGGTGCTCGCCGCCAAGACCACCAGGTAATCCAGTGCCGGCTCGGCTGCCAACAAGATCATTCCGGTGAAAAAAAGCCAGCTCGACAGTGCCGTCGGCCGCAAAACCACCACCACCGTGCCGCAAAACGCGCACAGCCCAATCACCGCCAATAGAAACATCATTTGCATCATCACCAGATCCCGGACCACCGGCCAACCAGCCAGCAGCAATGGATTTTGCTCTAACTCATCGCTAACGATTCGCTAACCATTCGCTAACGACTAACTATCAACACATTATATTAGATGACCTGCGGAAATTTTCCATTGCGGAGCCACCAAAAAAAGGTTCATTCGCGCGCGGGCCGCCCCATGACGGGGCGGCCTGAGTAGTAACAACCTCTTGGTGTAGTTCAAACAGTGATCCGTTTATCACAAACGCCGCGCTTTCGCTGGCGCCCCTTATTGCGCCCAATTGTTGGGCAAGGGCAGCCTCGTGGTGGGGTGTCCAAGTCGTTAGCACTTTTCAAGCATTCAAAAAGATGATTACCCTGCACTTTCGCCGAAACTTATTGGGATTCCGTCGGATGCAACGCACGACCCTGCTCGCATTCGCATGTATTCTCGCCATTCCGCTTGCCTGTATCGCCACCGCAGCTCCCAGTGACGTCGGTTTGGGGCGGGCTCGTTTCAGTTGGGA
>JAPLUJ010000381.1 GCA_026397695.1 Verrucomicrobiota bacterium
GAAGGCCGTTGGAAGAGCCGCTGGGCGGAGCGGCCTGCCTGTCGAAGCCTGGGAGAAGACTGGAGGGGGGAAATAGGGGGGGTATCATCTTTCATCTGCAGGACCGGTGCCCGCCTTTTTCATCGGACTCAGCGGTCGGATCACGAGGTCGCGTACGGTCAGCGTGCCGTCTTCGACCCAGACGCCGAAGCGGTCGCCACGGGGGTTCCAGAAGCGGTTGATGAGCGTGTGGCGTCCGTTCACTTCCACGTCCACCAGATCGTGGCGGCAGATGATGTCGAGGCGCACGGGTTGGTCGAGGCCGCGCAGGCCAGTGATGGCCGGCCCGCCGTGCGTATGTCCGGCGCTGCCGCTGTGGGTGGAGACACTGAAGTGTGCGCGTCCGGTCCCGGGGGTGAGACAGAACTCCGTGCCGTCGCGCTCGCCGTCGGTGGTGCGCAGGCGGACGCCGTAGGTCCTGGCCCCTTGCGGCGCGAGCGTCAGCGTGATGCGCACGTCGTTGGGAATGGCGTCGAAGAGCAACTGGCGTCGGCCTTGTTTGGATTCCAGCAGAACCGGCGCTGCGGCGTTCTTCAGCGCGATGGGTTCGCCACAAGCGGGAATCATCTCCGGCACGAAGCGGGTGCTGAGTGTGCCATCGTCGTGCTGGACGAGGTCCCGCATCACGAGGTTGCCGCCCCAGCCGTCGTCGTTGAGAAAGCCCGCGTAGATGCGGCGGTTGCCGGTGAACGCGCCCGTCTTGGGAACGAAGAAGTTGTCGAGTCGGCCCGGCCACTGGCGCGTCCAGGGGCCATACGGCTCGCGCGACCGGAAGATGCAATCCAAGCCACCGATGAAGTAATACCAACCGTTCCACCGGAACCAGTGCGGGCACATGTGGGGAAGGACGGATTTGTCCGTGACGAGGAACGGCTCCGGCAGTTCCTGCCACGTCTCGCAGTCTTCGGAAACCAAGTGGGCGAGTGCGATTTTGCGTCCTACGGCCACGAGACAACTGCGTTCCCCATCCAACGTCAGCGCACCGTTGCGGACAGCGGCGTTTCCTTCCAGCTCGCCAGGGAGCAGCGTGCCGGCGCGGTCGGCAGTGCCGCCGGGCTTGAAATCGAACCACACCAGCGGCTTGGTGCCGGCGGATTCGTGGGCGCGCAGTTCGGCGATTTGCGAGTCCGTCAATGCCGTGCTGTAGACTCGTGCATCGGCGACGGCGCCGCGGAAGTAGGCCTTGGTGTCGTCTCGCCCGGCAAGGTCTCGCAAACCAACCATGACCCGTCCACCTGCCGTGAAATGGAGCGGATTCTCGATTTCGTAGCGGGCGTAACGGGAGCCGTTGCGGTAGAGCGTGACCGTGTTCCCGGCATAGACCGCCGCCAGTTGCACCCACTCGCCGGGCTTGGCCGTCTCTTCCGCGTTGTGGTGCTGGTCCCGCTGGGTGCGCCGGGAATTGTCGCTGCCGGCCATCCAGCGGCGGGGTGCGGTTTCTCCCAGCACCAGCGCATCGAATTGGCCGGTCTGAGTACCCGCGCCTTCCACCGTCAGCACGCCTGCACCTTGTTGATCGAGATCGGCAGGCGACACCCAGGCGACCAGTGTCTTGTCCGTTAACTCCGGCAACATGTTGTCAAAGGTCTTGCCTGCTTTCAGCAAATGGACCGTCTTCTTCTGCGGATCCGGGTCGGCAAACACTTCGCAATCGACGCCGGGGAGAAACGGATGCCGCGGATGCTTTGTGAAATGCTCGCCGTCGTCGCTGGTCGCCAGTTGAATGCCGCCGCGCTGGCCATCGTAGTCGGGCGTCGGGTAGAACATCCGGAACTTGCCGTTGTGGAAGACGGTGTTGCCGGTGCCGTTCCACGCTTCCCATTGCTCGCTGATGGGCACGGCCACGGGATGGTGCTTCCAATGAACCAGGTCGCGGGTCGAAGCGTGGAAAATCTCCAGCCCTCCGTGAGCCCCGTCCCACTTGCTGTGCATGTTGCGCCGCAAGATCAGATAAAACAGGTGGTAGGTGCCGTCGTGAAACAGCGGGAAGCAGTCGCCCGCCTTCGAGTTGTGTCCGCGCGGGCGGTAATACTGCATCTGCTCCGGGGGAGCGCCGAGGATGGCGAGTTCACGCTGCCGTGCCCAATCCGCGCCGCCGCTCAGCGCGACGATCTCGGCCGCGCTCAGCGCCCGATGCCACAGCGCCGCGTGATCCATCAGCCCGCGGAAGCCGGCCTGCATACTGCCATCGGCCAGTCTGGCCGCGCCGAAGAACCGCGGCACCGTGGCCGGGCGCGTGGTGCCGACGGGAAACTCTTCATCCAGCAGCACCCCATCGAGCCAAAGCTCCAGCTTCGGACCGGTGCCCCGCACCACCACGTCATGCCACGCGCGTGGGCCGGTCGGTTCCATCGGGAACATGACGCGCTGGACGGCGTTGTTGGCGTCGCTGGTCAACGGCGGGATTTCGCCTGCGGGCAGATTCTTGGGCAGCATTTTCACGCGCGCCGGGGTCAGCTGTAGCCCCTTGGCGCCCCAGAGACACTCGAGCACGCCGCGCGAACCGCCGATGGCCCGCGGCCCATCTGGCCAGCCAAACATCCATCCTGCCGGCGTGGACACCTGGCCGCCGCCGAAGTCGCGGTCGCGATGGGGCAGCGTCGCGCCGTCCGCCCCGCGCAAGTACAGGCTCGCCGCACCGTCACCGCCGTAGCTGCCGAACAGCGGCGCGTTCCACTCGCCCAGAGGATCGCGGACGCGCAGCGCCAGCGTGAACACCGCGCCCGGAGGGTCAAACGCCGGTCCGCCGATTTCCAGATGGCCGCCGTCGAAGCGCGCCACCTTGCCATCGCCCCCGCGTGCCAGCGATGCCGCGCGATCATCCCCCGCCAGCGCCACGCCAAGCTCCACGGTTCCGCGAACCATGAGCGGATGGCGTTGCGCCGCATCCTTCTCGTCGCCGAAATGCCAGAGGGCCACTGCGTCACTGAACGGTGTTCCTGCTGTCTGCCCCGGCAGCGGACATAGCAGAATCGCGGCGGCGCAGAGGAGTGTTGCTTTCATGTTCACTGTTGCTTTCATGTTCAATGGGATGGGTGGTTTCACTTCTTTGGTGGCGCAGGGGATGGTGGTGTTGGTTCCGCCGGCGGCTTGAGCAGACGGACTTCGTTGAACTCGGTGCCCACCGTGTCGGACCAGATGCCGCAGGTGTTCTCCCGGCGGTCATATATCATGCGTGTGGGCATAGCGACATTTGAATCGTCAAATTAATCCCCCTGTTTCCGGCAAACCCTGGAGTACTTACCATGCTCACTCGGGCCAGGCGATCTGCGGCGGCTTGCCGTTATACCAATTATTGATGACTAGCGAGGCTGCGCCTCAGACCCAAGACAACAAGACCCAAGACGCAAGACGAAGAATTTGACCTAACGACAACACATTCGCGGTTTCAAGGACTCTAGCAAGCTGTGATTCCGACATCGGTGGCATCATCTTGCCATCGTTGTGTGAAAGAGCGGTTCTCCAACCCGCGTTAGCACCCCCATGCATTGCGCCCGCCGCCAATTTCTCAAGACCACCGCAGCCGCGTCCCTCACAGCCGCAATGCCCGTGCATTGGGCTGATGCGACCGATCTGGCTCCGGATAGTAAGATCAAATTCCGCTTCGCCGTCGCTTCCGACCTGCACTACGGCCAGCCAGCAACTCCATTTGCCGAGATGACGGATGCAATGGTGGGCTGGATCAACGGCGAAAAGCGAACCAAGGGACTCGATGTCCTGTTTCTAAACGGCGACCTGACCCACGACTCATCATCGGCCCTGTTGACTTTGCGCGACAAACACCTTTCCAAGTTGCAGGTGCCCTATCATGCCATCAAAGGCAACCATGACTTCGTCGATGCACAGGCCGGTTCTCCCACCGAATCATGGCAGGCCGTATGGGGTTATCCATCCAACCGCACCATCGTGCTGGGTGACTTCGTGTGCATCATGGCGGACACGACCGCCCCCGCCAAAGCCGACGTCTATCTTGCGGCGGATATCGACTGGCTCCGGAAGCAACTCGCATCCCACCGCGACGCCGCCGCGATTTTCGTGCTCATCCACATTCAGCAACGGGCACACCTGGTGGATGGTTGGCCGCAACATGGAGTCCACGACCTCAATGAAAAACCCAAAGGCGAAGCCGTGATGAAACTTTTGGAATCCACTCCCAATGTTAGAGCCGTTTTCCACGGACACAACCATCTGGAAACCGGTGTCTATGTCTCAGGCGAGCGGCGCTACTTCTTCGATAGCCACGTCGGCGGCAGTTGGGGGGCCAAACGCGGGTATCGCATCGTGGAAATCCACGAGGACCACCGCATGGTGACTTATCAGGTCAATGCGCAGGACGACGCGATCAGCCACAGACATGAGTTGCCCGGGTGATGGCTATGTGGAACCTAAATCCGGGAATGCGAACCACGAAAATCATGAAAAGGCACGAAACGAGAGGGAATTGTGCCAGGCTGCGGGAATTCCCGGCGTTGTGACCCCGGTTGCCTATTTTCCGGGTTCGTTCACTTTTGAATCGGCCGCCACCACGACCCGGAAACCGTAGTTATAGTGGACATAGGCGGGACCGGTCCAACTGTTGCGGGTCGAGGAGCGGGCGACGCTGGCACCGTTGTGCCAGGATCCGCCGCGGACGCAGCGGTGCGCGGTTTCCGTGGTGTTTTCGGGATCCACACCCGGCGCCTTTGCGTAAAAGTCCTTGTCGTACCAATCGCTGCAGACTTCCCAGACATTTCCGTGCATGTCGTACAATCCCCAGGCATTGGGCTTCTTCTGTCCCACCCGGTGGGCGTACGCCTCACCTGCGTTCCGGGCGTTCCCCCAATTCCAAGCGTACTCGTCTATTTTCGATGCGTCGTCTCCGAAGGAAAACGGCGTTTCACTTCCCGCGCGGCAGGCGTATTCCCATTGTGCTTCGGTTGGAAGGCTGACTTTCCTGCCGGTCTTCTCCGAGAGCTTCCGGCAAAACCCGATGGCGTCATAGGAGGTGACCCAACTGGCGGGATAGTCGTCGCCACTTAGCGTTTGAGTCTTGTCTTTCCATGGTTCGGTACCCATCACCGCCGACCACTGGGCTTGCGAGACCTCATGGATACCCATGTAGAAAGGCTTGCTGATCGTGACCTCGCGGCAAGGGCACTCATCGGCGATCTTCTGCTCCTGGCCTTGGCCGCCGTATCTGCGGGTCGTTTCCTCCGCCGACAAATGGTTGCCCATCTTGAACTTGCCCGCCGGGATAGGCGCCAGCTTCATCGTCACTCCCTTGCCGA
>JAPLUJ010000505.1:0-483 GCA_026397695.1 Verrucomicrobiota bacterium
ATGTTGCGCAATTTCAACACCGAGAACTTCACCGGTGCGTCCATCGCCACATAGACCCATAACTCCGAGACGATGCCGTTTTCCGTATGCTCAAACACGGTGTAGCCGAACCCGTGGCGGATCACGTAGGGCGCGGCTCCCCTAGCAGGAATCGGGGTGGGCGACCAATACTGTCCGGTTTGTTCATCGCGGATGTAGAGCGCCTCGCCGGTGGGATCCTGCACCGGATCGTTGCTCCACGGCGTCAAGCGGAATTCGTGGGCGTTCTCCATCCAGGTGTATGCCGACCCGCTCTCGGAGATCATCGTGCCGAATTCGGCATTGGCCAGCACATTGACCCATGGGGCTGGCGTCACCTGGCCCGGGTGCAGGGTGATGACATATTCGTGGCCGTCGGGGGTGAAACCGGCGAGGTCGTGGGAAAATATCAACTCGCGCGGTGGCAAGGGTTCGGGTGTGTCGGCGGTTGCGGCGCGGGTGGGC
>JAPLUJ010000505.1:495-3315 GCA_026397695.1 Verrucomicrobiota bacterium
GCACGATTCTGGCCACGGCTTGCAACAGCATGCGGTCATCGCTGGAAATTTGTTCGAGGTGCCTGACAAAGATGCCACCCGGCCGGTCGATGATTTGCGCTTCCTGCCCGGTAGCTATCAGACTGGTGATTTGTTCCTGCAGGGATTGGCGGTAAACCGACACGTCTTCATAGAGGACGACCAAATCCACGGTGAGTCCCTTCATGCGCCAGTAGGCGTGTGCGCGAACCAGTTGCCGGACAATTTCGATTTTCTCGGCGTCGCTGATATTTAACAGAATGATCGGAACGTCACCCGAAATGCCGTGGCTCCACAAGCCGTTCTGGCCGCGGCGGTTGTTGAGCAGCACACTGGAGTTAGACCGGCGCGAGGGATCAGCATAGATCAGGGCGCCCGCCAGACGGTCATAGAGTTGGACTTCTGTTTCGGACGCATTGAGATGGTGCAAGATCACCTGGTTGTGGGTCCAGGCCATCTCAAAGGCGCGGTCCGCCATGCGGGGACTTTGATATTTCTCCACGTATGCCAGGGCGGATTCCCGGTTTTCGGTGACGCCGAAGACCAGGTCGATGATGGCGGTGGCGTAGGGTGGCACGGTGATGGAGCGGCGCAACGCTAGGATCGGATCGAGCACGGAGCCAACAGTGTTAGACAACGGCGCGGATTCCCGCATGGCGGCGGGCCGGGCCATGGATCCGCCGCGTCCGACAAACCTGTCGCGATCCGTTTCGCAAGATATTTCGCCCGGCACGCCGTCCTGCCCGAGCATCAGGTGCATCATCCATGGCGGCCGTCCCTCCTCGGAGTTGGCACGGCGGGTGCACAGAATGGCGGAGGATGTGGGCACAAATTCCGTTTGCACGAAAAGATTGCTGAACGCGGGATGGCCCGCGTCGGCAGTCTGGGCCGCAAGCACCACTTCCGCATAACTGGTCAGCTCGATGGCGCGCGCCGCCGCAGTTCTGTTAGTTATGGTGATGCGGCGCAACTCCACATCATCTTCCGGAGAGACGCATATCCCGGTGTGGATTTCCAGGCCGGCATGGCTTTGACGGAACTCCGCGCGGGCCTGGGTGAAAATCGCTTCGTAGGACTCTGTCGCATGGCAGGTCGGTTGATAAGCGGTGGAAAAAAAACTACCAGTTGCCAGATCGCGCACATAGACAAAGGTTCCCCAGTGGTCGCGCGTGGCGTCCTCGCGCCAACGGGTGAGCGCCAGGTCGTGCCAGCGGCTGTAGCCGCCGCCGGCACTGCTGATGACGACGTGATATCGCCCGTTAGAAAGCAGGTGCACCTCCGGCACCGGGGATGTGGGGTTGGTGAAGACACGCATCACGTTTTCGCTTTCATCCACCTGCGTGCGGGACATTTCAGGCGTCAAATCGTTGGCGAGCACGCTGGCGGCGGTCTTGGGCACACGTTCCTGTAGCAGCAAGTCCGCCGCCTTGAGCAACGGGCAGGCCATGAAACGACGCTGCATGGCACTGGCAAACATCAAATTGGTTAGAGCGAGCAGGCTCATCCCCTGATGGTGCGCCATGAACGAGCGGATCGTGACACTGGTTTTTTCGGGGGGCAGGCGTGCCGACGTGTAATCCACCGCTTCATAGAACCCATAAGTGCCGGAGCGTCCGTCGGCATCCAGGCGTTGCAGGTTTTCACAAGCCGCGACCGGCGCGACCATCAGTGCCATGACCGTGGCGTAGGGGGCGATCACCAGGTCCTCGTCGAGGCCGCGTTTCAAGCCGAGGCCCGGCACGCCGAAGGCGCGGTATTGATAGTTGAACTGGACATCGATCCGGTTGTAGCCCGATTCGGAGATGCCCCACGGCACGCCGCGTGATTTGCCATAGAGGATCTGTTGGCGCACCGCCGCGCCGCAGGTATGATCGAGCAGGGTGTTCTGATAGACCGGCATGACCAGCAGCGGCATCAGGTATTCGAACATGGATCCGCTCCACGACGCGAGGATCGGCGCGCCGCGCGCGGCGACGAGCAGACGGCCCAGCGAAAACCAGTGGTCCTGCGGCACTTGCCCCAAGGCAATGGCGACATAACTGCACAAGCGCGCCTCGGAAGCCAGCAGGTCATAGAAGCTGTTGTCGAGGCGGCGTTCGGTGACGTTGTATCCGACGGAAAACAAATCCCGCGCCGGATCGAACAGATAGGTGAAGTCCATCGCCGCGAGTTCGTCACATTGGCTGGCAAGGCTTTCCAGCACTAACAGGCGCTGGCGGGCGCGCTCGCCGGCGTCACGCAAACCGCGCAGAAGCCCGGATTGGAAAGGGCCGGCCGGGAGGTCCCGTTGCGCCGCCAGGGACCACGGACAGGACGCTTGACCGAACTTCGCGACCTCGTCCAGGGTGGGCGCGTGGTCGAGCAGGGCCAGCAGTGACTTTTGATTTGTGGCAGGTGTCGGCAGGGGGGATGGATTGGGGATTGAGGATTGAGGATTGAGGATTGTGGATTGGAGACCCGCTTGATTTGATGGGTCACTATCAGGAATTGGCAAGGCGAGCCATGGTGCGAGAAATCGCAGATCCTCCAGATGTGCCAGGCAATCGCGCTGGAGGGCAAGTATCCAATCTTTGAAGGCGCTCTCTTCGTTGGCAAGTTGGTCGGCCAGCAGTGCTAACAGACCAGCGGTTTTTTGCAACAAGGCATGGGCCGGGCGCAGGGTGGTTGGGGCCAGCGCCAATTCGGCGTCGAGCGGGTTGAGCGTGGCGGATTCGCGGTTGACATTGCGGATGATGCCCAGCGTGTCGCGCAAGCCCGCAAACACGCCGGCGGAGAAAACCGGCGCATCGGCCTCTTCCCGCA
>JAPLUJ010000505.1:3323-4198 GCA_026397695.1 Verrucomicrobiota bacterium
ACATAATGTGGGATGAGTGGTTGGAGCGTGCGGGTATCATACCAATTGTAGAAGTGTCCGCGATGTCGTTCGAGTTGATGCATCGTGGCCAGAGTGTTCTGCGTGCGTTCTATCAGGCCGGCCACCGGCAGGTACCCGAAATCGCGGGCGGCCAGATTGGCCAGCAGCGCCAAGCCCATGTTGGTGGGCGAGGTGCGTGGGGCGATCATCGGGGCGGGGACTTCCTGGAAATTGTCCGGCGGCAGCCAGTTTTCGCCGGCGGTGACCAGGGATTCGAAGTAATGCCAGGTCTTGCGCGCGTGGCCGCGGAGAAACGCCGACTGCGCTGATGTGAGAGTCGGCAACGCGGATGTGATCGGCTGGCTGATCCACCAGGCGATCCAAGGCGCGGCGATCCAAGCCGCAAGGATAGGCAAGGCGAGTGTTAGGTATGGTGACCGCAGCAAAACGAAGCCAAGCCCGCACAGGAGTGCGACCAGCGGGGCGATCCACATGATGGCATAATAACGGCTGAGGTGGGCGTGCCGGGTTTGTTCGAAGTCACTGGAGGTTTGCCATTCCAACAGTTTGGTGTGCGTCACGAGCAGGCGCGTCAGGGTTCTGCCGATGGCATCCGCGCTGACCAACGCGTCATAGGGGAGGAATGTCAGGGTGAGTAGGATCTGGGCGAATTGCCGTCCGCCTGCAGCGGTGGTTTCCCGCAGATGCATGGACCAAGGCAGGGATGGCGGTTTGCGCAGCGTATTGAGCAGCCACGACAGCAGACCGGGCAAGGTGAGGATCACGATGACCAGCAATATTGCGGGTTTACCGAGCAGTGGTGTTAGAAACCATGCACCCGTTAGAAATAGCATCAGGGCAATGGGGACCACGCT
>JAPLUJ010000442.1 GCA_026397695.1 Verrucomicrobiota bacterium
CGTGACGGCAAGGCCACCGCCAAAACCCAGGCCATCGAGAAGATGCGCCGCCAGAAACGCCGCCGCTCGCGACGCTCCAAACAACGCTCGATCGACGACAAACGCCTGCTGTCCACCAAAAAATCCCTGCGTCGCCCGCCCGCCGCCGAGTGAGTGCGGGGTTCAGTCCGACCAAGACCCGGCACGCTCTTTCCAATATCCCGGTCTGCGATGTTGATGCATCACGGCCATGACTTGGATTTCATCACCACGAATGCGAAAGATCACGGAATACCTGAACTTGCCAACCCGGGTGCGCCTGAACTCGCCATCAAAGCGGCGGCAAATCAGCGGGCATCGCTTGATTCTCTGGAAAGCTTCATCCAATGCATCCGTAAACACCTTTCCTTGGTGAAGGTCGTCATCACCAATCCAAGCCCGCGCCTCGATAGCTTCGTTAGATGCCTCGGGATGCAACCGCAGATGCTTGGTCATAAAGCACGAAGTTTGCGGAACAATTCCTCTTCACCCACGAGTTGCACCTGCCCTTCGTCAATCTCACGGGCACGGCGATGGATCTCCTGCCGCCATTCCGCTTTCGCTTCGTCATGTGAGGGCACCCGAACCCGCCCCTCATCCATGTCCTGGACGCTCGACGTGAGCTCATCTAACAAATCAACACCGTGGTCGTCACCATCCGTCCAACCCAGCGCACGCATCAACTCGTCACGCTCATGATCATTCAGCGCCTCCACTTCATGGAGGATCCTTTCAACTCTCGCGGAAATTGCCATGGCTGGAAATTAGCCTGACATTCCCGTGAATACCAGAGGTTTTCACAAGGACTGTCGGCAGCGATGGAGTAGCGGCATGCAAGTCGTCATGAAGCGGCGGCAATCCTTTCGAGCAGCGCATTGTGGCGGGCAATGACCGCCGGCCCGCTTCTTGAAGCTTAGGAAACCCCCGCCCCTTGATTGCGAATGTCAGCTTTTCCTCTATCCGGCCTTGCAAATCCGGCGGCGCGGCTTATTGGAGGGGCATGGACCGCTGGCTTCTGCTCACCGCCATCTTGCTTGCCCTGATCGCCAGCGTGAGGGGCATGCTCGCCGTGCATCACGGCAGGCGCAGCCGCTCGACGGTCGTGTGGATGCTTGCCGCCATGGCCTGCCAGGTTGCGTTTCTCATGATCCGGGGTGAAGCCCGCGGCGTCTGCCCGCTCAAGGACTGGGGCGAAATAATGGTCTTCCTGTCGTGGTCGCTCTCCTTGTTTTACCTGTTAGTTGGCCCGGCCTATCGGATTTCCCTGCTCGGGGTTTTCAGCGCTCCGGTGGTGGTGCTGTTCCAATCCATCGCGCTGCTGCCCGGCGTGCTGCATGCCCATCCGAAAAAATTCGCGGATGGCAACCTGTGGCACGAGCTGCATTCGGCCACCTCGGTGCTGGGTTACGGTGCGCTCGCCCTGGCCGCCGTGGCGGGCGTGATGTTCCTGGTGCTCGACCGCCAACTCAAGGAACACCATTTGAAAAGCGGGCTGTTCCGCAACCTGCCGCCGGTGCGGGAATTGCTAGTTTCGCTAGAGCGCCTGCTGTGGCTGGGCGGCAGCCTGCTGACCTTGGGGATTCTGGCGGGTTGCCTGATGCCTCATGACAAGCAGGCGATCGGCCACTTGATCGCCGCGCTGACGATCTGGACGGGCTATGCGGTGTTGATGACCGTCAAGGCGACGCGCGGCCTAACGGGGCGGCGCTTGTCGCTCCTGACGGTGGGCTTGTTCATCCTTTCACTCGGGGTTTTCGCCTTTGTCTGATGAAACTTCTCTGCCTTGGCCTCAATCACCGGACGGCACCCGTCGAGGTGCGCGAACGGTTTGCCGTGAGCACCTCGAAACTCGGCTCCGTCGCCTGCGAACTGGCGGCCATGACCGGCGTGGCGGAAGGCCTGGTAATTTCCACCTGTAACCGCACCGAGTTCTATCTGGTGGCTTCCGACGCCCGCCAGGCATTCGAACAACTGGAATCCCACCTCGCGCAAAAAACCCAGCTCGCCCCGGACGTGGCCGATCATTTATATCGGTTAGAGCAAACCTCGGTGACCCGCCACCTCTGCCAGGTCGTCAGCGGTTTGAATTCCATGCTCCTCGGCGAAACCGAAATCTTCGGCCAGGTGAAGCAGTCCTATCAGGCAGCCCTTGAGGCCGGGGCCACCTCCAGCGTGCTCAACCGCATTTTCCAGCGCGCCTTCGGCGTCGGCAAGAAAGTCCGCACCGAAACGTCCATCCAACAGGGCTCCACCTCGGTCGGCAATGTCGCCGTGGATCTCGCGGAAAAAATCTTCGGCCACCTCAAGGACAGCGAGGTCATGATCCTCGGGGCCGGGGAAATGAGCCGCATCACCGCGCAAAGCCTCGTCTCGCGCGGCGCCCGCTCGATCTTCGTCGCCAACCGCTCATATGATCGCGCCGTCGAACTGGCCGCCGAAATGGGCGGCAGTGCGGTGCGCTTCGACGCCTGGCAAAAGGTCCTCGAACGCGTCGATGTCGTCATCTCGTCCACCGGTTGCCCGTTTCCCATCGTTCACCGCGCCGATGTCGAACAAGCCCGCCACGCCCGCAAATTCCGCCCGCTCTTTTTCATCGATATCGCCGTGCCGCGCGACATCGACCCCGCCGTCGGCGACATCGAGGAAGTCTATCTCTACGACATCGACACCCTCGAACAACTCGCCGAAGAAGCCCGCTCGCGCCGCCATCTCCAGATCGAACAGTGCGAACGCATCATCGAGACCGAACTCGCCAAATTCGAACTCCCCGGCTGAAGCAGCGCGCCGCATGTCCGTTAGATCACGCGCTCTTGCCATCGGCTTTGGGTTTGCGGATGGTGGGTGGCTGGGGCGGCATGGCTGGCACGACTTTTTCGATGGCATCCACGGGGATCCAGCCGCGGGTTTTGCTGGCGAATGCGACATATGCCCAGCGTCCCGATTCATGGATCACCTCACAGAGTGATCCGGGCGGGGCATCGATCACTTCCGGCGAGGTGCGCGCGGCATCGGCATGCAGGATGGCCTGATCGTCGATGATGACGGCTTGATGCCTGAGGGGCGCAAAC
>JAPLUJ010000192.1 GCA_026397695.1 Verrucomicrobiota bacterium
TGGGTTGGGGGGCCTTTCATTGCCCGCAGTTTTTTCTCAGTGAGGTTGCTCCCGGACTTCGGCCAAACGGTTGCCGAAACAAGCTTGGGTGAAGGCTTGTGTGGGGAGAGAGTGTGTGATCTTGGGCGATGCATCAAGGATTAAATTACGGCGACTTTCCCATGCTCGCGAAAACCCCGCCCCACGTGTATGGTTGCTCGCTAACCGCTGGCCCCCGACCACTCAGCATCCACCTACGCGATCACGTAAATCGCTTGAATGTTGATTGGAAGAGGGAGGCGATTTGGCGAAAATCGGCCAAGCGGGCCGCGATTTCGAGTAAAAAGCTCGCGTTAGAAGTCGCCATAGTGTTTGTAATTCATTGTAAATGAATCTGTTGAAGTTCATGTGCCAAGACGCGAAAAAAGTTCGGATTCCGTGATAATTTTGCTTGTTAAAGTGGCTGGAAAATTCAAGATGAAAGCTTGAGTCGGAAGCGAGGCGTACCACTTGACTTGAGGCTACGAGAGCCATGAAAACTATTGACCAAGAATGCGGGTGCTTCGTGGAAGAATCTGAATGAATTCACCACTGGGAAAGGAAACACCTCGGTTAAATCGTGACAAACATCTGTGGTTATAGGGTGTAACGGCCTTATTCGACCACGGGCGGAAGCTTGCCAGATCATCTTGGCGTGAGACCGGTTTATTGTGGACCCCGCCAACCTCAGCCATCTATCCATCCATCCATGCAAGCGATCCAAGGAGACCCCGACAGCGTGAGAGTTGCGGCAGACGTGAAGCTAGGCGATGGGGTCAAGCTTTTCGGGTTTGTAAACTTGTATGGCTGTGAGATCGGTGATCAGACACGGATCGGTTGCTTTGTTGAGATTCAGAGTGGGGCGAAGGTTGGGGCACGTTGCAAGATTTCGAGTCATACCTTCATTTGCGAAGGAGTGATGATCGAGGATGAGGTTTTCATCGGGCATGGCGTGATGTTCATCAATGACCGCTGGCCCAGAGCCACCCATGGGGATGGCAAGGTGATGGCAAAGGGCGATTGGCAATGCCAGGCGACGTTGGTGAAAAAGGGGGCGTCGATCGGCTCCGGGGCCACCATACTGGGAGGACTTACCATCGGGGAAAACGCCATGATAGGTGCCGGCAGCGTGGTGACTGGCGATGTGCCGGCGGGTGCCACCGTGGTCGGCAATCCGGCATGCCCGATCCAATCACTCCGGCGGGAGCAGGTGCCCACGGCAGAGGACCCGCAGGCAACCACCCGCGAGGCGCAGTCCCGTGATCCGCTCAAATCTACCTGTTAGCAACAACGATGCTATTTTTTATTGACCATGCCAGGCATTTGGTTTGCAGGCACCTGACATTTCGTGTAGTTCAATCTGTGACGAGATTATCACAAACGCCGTACTTTTCCGGCAGCGTTTTTTTGTACCTAATCGAGGTGCGAGGCAGTCCCATGGTGGGGCGACCTGAGTCTTTACGCCAATGAGCATGAACCGTGTATTATCAGTGGGTGTGGTGGGTCTCGGATATTGGGGTCCGAACCACGCGCGTATTTTCAACAACATGTGCGGGTGCCGCCTGGGAGCCTTGTGCGATCTGGATCCCGACCGGATTGAAAAAATGCGGATGAGGTATCCGGACACCCCGTGTTTCGTGAGCTTCAATCAAATGCTCGAAGACGTCAATCTCGATGCCGTGGTGGTGGCGACACCGGTGCGTCAGCACTTTTCCCTGGGAAAGGCGGCGTTGCTTGCGGGCAAGCATGTGTTGATGGAGAAGCCTATGGCCTCCAGCACGGCCGAGTGTGAGGAACTGATCGCCTTGGCCGCGGCGCGTGGCCTGACCCTGATGGTCGGGCATATCTTCGTGTATTCACCGGCGATCCAGATGATCCGCAAGATCATCGACTCCGGGGATCTCGGTGAAATCTGCTATATCAACAGCCAGCGGCTCAACCTCGGAGTGTTCCATAATGATATTAACGTGGTCTGGGATCTCGCGCCGCATGACATTGCGACGATTCTATATCTGCTCGGGCGTGCTCCGGGCGCGGTCAATTGTCAGGGGCACGCCAACATCACGCCGGGGATCGAGGACGTGGCGAATGTTTCGCTGTCCTTTGACTGCGGCCGCTTCGCCACCATCCAGAACAGTTGGTTAGAGCCCAGGAAGGTGCGGCAGATGACGGTTGTGGGATCGCGGCAAATGATCGTCTATGATGACGTTGAACCGCTGGAGAAGGTCCGGGTTTACGACACGCGGATCGAGCGCCCGCCTTACGACCAAACTTTCGGGGAGTTCCAATATGCCTATCACTACGGTGACAGTTATGTTCCGCGCCTTGAGCAGATAGAGCCGCTGTGGCAGATGTGCCAGCACTTCATAGATTGCAGTATCAGCGGTGCGCCGCCGTTGAGCGGCGGTGAGAGTGGTCTGGAAGTGGTGCGGATACTCGAGGCGTGTTCCAGGTCATTGCAGGCCAACGGCGGCTTGATTACCGTTGCGGATGCGTCGCGGCATATACGTCCATTGTCGGGCGTGATAAAGACGCAGCGCGTGAACGGCAGGAAACCTGCGGTGTTCATTGCTGCGAGTGCGGTTTGATCTCGTTTGCGGAAATGCGGATGGGAGCTGCTTGGCAGGATTGCGACCGGCGGCGGGATCCCGGGTGCGCAGTGGGAAACCCCGTCTGTCCGCCCATTTTAGGAGCAAGATGATGAAAGTACCGTTTCTTGACTTGAGGGCTCACCATGCGTCTCGGCGGGGCGAGTTGGCGGATGCCATCAATCAGGTGGTCGATGCCGCCGCCTTTGCCGGAGGGCCGTTCGTCAGTGGCTTCGAGGCGGACTTTGCGGGCTATTGTGAAACCCGGCACGCCGTGGGTGTTGGCAGCGGTACGGACGCGTTGTGGCTGGCACTGCTGGCGCTGGGGATTGGTCCCGGCGACGAAGTGATCACGGTGCCGATGACATTCATTGCCACGGCGGAGGCCATCAGCCGGACCGGTGCCCGGCCGGTGTTTGTCGATATTGAGGATTCGACCTACACGATGGATCCGGCGGGTTTGGAAAGAGCCGTGACGCCGCAGACTAAGGCCATTCTGCCGGTGCATTTGTTCGGTCAGATGGCCGATATGGAGCCGATTCTTCAATTTGCCCGGGCGAGGGGGATCGCCGTGGTCGAGGATGCCGCGCAAGCACACGGCGCCAGATATCACGATCATCGGGCAGGAAGTCTCGGCACCGCCGGATGTTTCAGTTTCTATCCCGGCAAGAATCTGGGGGCCTTCGGAGAAGCGGGGGCTGTGGTCACGCAGGATGCGGAATTTGCCGAGCGGGTGCGGGTGTTGCGCGATCACGGCCAGGTGCGCAAGTATGACCATGCCGCTCTCGGCTGGAATTGCCGGATGGATGGCATTCAAGCGGCGGTGTTGAAGGTCAAACTGCGGCACCTTGAGCACTACAACGAACGGCGCTGGAAACACGCCGCGCATTATACCCGGGCACTGGCTGGGATTCCCCACCTTGTTCTCCCGTTTGCCGATCCGCAGCGGAGTCATGTCTATCACGTTTATGCGATCCGGGTTGCCGACCGGAACACGTTCATGCAACATCTTGAATCCCGGGGCATCGGCTGTGGCATCCATTACCCCATACCAGTTCATCTGCAGAAGGCCTATGTCGGTCTCGGCCATCGACGCGGGTCGTTCCCGGTCGCGGAGCGTTGCGCGGCGGAATTCGTCTCGCTGCCGATGTATCCGGAACTGACGTCCGGCCACATCGACGCGGTGGTTGAGCCGGACATCCAATCCGAGCGGCTGGATCCTCTCGCGGGCGATGACTGGGATTCGCATGTCACGTCAAGGAACGATCACTCGGTGTTTCACCGTTCGGCTTGGGCGAGGGTTCTCGCCGAGGTCTATGGCCATCGTCCATATTATCTGCGAATCAAGGTTTCCGGACGGGAGGCGGCGCTGGTGCCGCTGATGGAGGTCCGGAGTCCGGTCACCGGGCGGCGCGGGGTCTCGCTGCCGTTCGCGGATTTTGCCGGTTTGCTGTGGACCGAACCCCGGCAGGAAGCAGCGGTCTATCAGGTATTGCTGGGCCTGGCAGCAGAGCGGAAATGGCATCATCTTGAACTCCGCGGCGGCTCATCCCCGGGACCCGGAACCGGCTCCTTCAGAACCTATCATGCCCATGAACTCGACCTCAGCCCCGGCATCTCCCAAGTCGCGCACCGTCTCCCGGCGAGCACCCGCAGATCCATTCACAAGGCGCAGCGCAGCGGACTCACCGTGACGGTCGGCCGCGATCCACATGACATGGTGAAATTCTATCAACTGCACGGCCGCACCCGCCGTCGCCACGGGTTGCCGCCGCAGTCATTCGGCTTTTTTCAAGCGATCAGCCGGCACCTGATCGAACCTGGCTTGGGTGAAATACTTTTGGCACACCTTGGTGGGACTGCGGTTGCCGGTGCGGTGTTTTTTCACTCCGGCGACCGCGCCGTTTACAAGTTCGGGGCCTCCGACAAAGCCCACTGGGATCTCAGACCGAATCATTTGGTGATGTGGCAAGCGATCCAACACCTCGTCGAGACCGGTTGCCGGTCACTTCATTTCGGCCGCACCTCCACGGCCGACGTCGGCTTGATCCGCTTCAAAAATTCCTGGGCATGTGTCGACAGGTCCTTGAGTTATTTTCGTTATCACACCGGCAGGCTGGCATGGATCGCCGACGGGAATCCGCCGGCGGAAAGTCTGCCCTTGGTCTTCGGTCACCTTCCGATCTCCCTTAACCGGCTCGCGGGCCGTCTGATTTACCCTCACCTCGACTGAACTGATCAAACCCTCATAACTGAATGAAACCGACCACCTCCAAAACCACGAACCGGCGGCGCAGCAGTCGCAATGTATATGATATTCTCTTCGTGTTGTTCAAACACAAATGGAAGATCATTTTCCTTTCCCTGCTTGGCTTCGGCGGCGCGGGTGCCTTGTTATACTGGGACCTGCGTTCACCGCAATACGAGACGCGGGCCAAGCTGTTGGTACGCTATGTCCTCGAACGCAGCTCCGTGGACCCCTACGAGTCCAAGGTGGATGCCGGCGGCAACCGCGGCATGGAGGTCATGGACGCCGAGATCGAAATCATCAGAAGCACCGATCTGGCCCTCGAAGTGGCTACCAAGATCGGCCCGCAGAAGATTATCACCACCACGAAGGAAACCCCGCCCACCAATGCCGAAGCTGCGGTGGAGATCGCCAAAAGCCTCAGCGTCCAAACGACGCGCGGCAGCAATGTCATCCACCTTACCTACCACCATCCGGACCCCGCAGTGGCGGTCGCCGTGCTCAATCAGTTGATTGAAAGTTATTTCGAGCGACATCTGGAGATTCACCGCTCCACCGGGGCCTTTGAGAGCGTGGCAAGGCAAACCGATCAGGCCCGCAGCCGGCTGAGCCAGACCGAGGCGGAACTCAGCAAACTGAGTTCCGAGTCCGGCTTCCTGTCCCTCGCCGATGCCAAGGCCGCCTTGGAGGCGCGCCGGAATTCGCTGCGCTCCAACCTGATGGCCGCACAGGTCGAACTGGCCGAGCAGCAGGTCAAGGTGGCTTCCCTCGCTGCGTCCATGGGCGTGTTGGAACCAGATGCTAAGAAAAAGGGCGAACCGGAGCAGGTGGAGGAGGAAACGCCGGTCCGCATGGCGCGGCTCAAGGCGCAGGAGAAATACCGCGATTTGGCTCAGCAACTGACCCTGTTCAAGGAGCGGCGGAACACTTTGATGATGTCCCGCAAGCCAAATGACCCGATGCTCGTGGCTTTGGATCGGCAGATTGCCGCGATCCAACAGCAAGGGCTCGAACTCATCGAGCAGTATCCCCCACTCGTCAGTAGTGGAAAGGACCAAGGCGGCAATCAGTCACCGCAGGTCCAGGGCTCCGATCTGAATGTCGAACGGGCCCAATTGGAGTCCCTCGCAGCGAAGTGCAAGACGCTCACTGAACAAGTCTCCAAGGTGGATGGCGAGGTGGAGAAGATGTCCGCCAGCAGTCTTGGATTCGCCAATTTGGAACGACGGCGGCAGTTGGAGGA
>JAPLUJ010000465.1 GCA_026397695.1 Verrucomicrobiota bacterium
GTATAAGAAGGGACAAATGCCGCCCGGGAGGGTCGAACTCCCCATCGCTCGTTCAGCGCGGCCATATAACCGCCAACTGAGACCGTGCCAAGACAAAAGTGGATAGAAATGCGTCTTTGGTAGGAAGGATGAAACCCTGAGCAATCGCCCCCGCGGATCGTCACTGATTGGACTTGTCGAAGGCCGCGTCGAAGGCGATTTCGGTCGGGTGGACTTCGAGGGCGAAGTTCACATCGGCCTTGTCGAATGCGTCGAGGATGGGCAACCAGCGTTTGGCGAAATCCTTGAAGCCTTTTTCATAATACTCTTGCGAGGTCGGCGGGAAGGCATAGATCGAATGCCAGATCGAGGAACCGGTAAAGCCGTTGACCACGGCGGGAAACTCGTCCTTGCCATTGCGATCGGGCTTGGCATTGAAAAACGCGCGGGCCGCCTTGGCCGTGACCATCATTTTTTTGGCGGCGCGTTTGCGCACGCCTTCCGGATCGCCATCGCCCCAGACGTCGGCGGGCAGAATCGCCTGGTGGCGCGAATCGATAAGGTCGCAGATCGCCTGGCCCACGAGGTGGCTCGAGATCGCGTAACAGGTAAGGCCGTTGTCGCCGAGCAACTCCCATTTTTCCTTCACATAGGCTTTGCTGGATGCGGCGGCATCGACATCGAAATGATCGCCCCAGCAGGCGAGTTCGAGACCATCGTAGCCCATTTCGTAGGCGAGAGGGGCGAGTTTTTCGAGCGGCAGGTCGGCCCATTGGCCGGTGAAGAGTGTGACGGGTCGTGACATGATCGTTAGGATTGGGGTTGGATAAGGACAAGTTGCGGAAATCCTCAGCCCGCATCAATACAAAAAACGCGCCTTTTTTCCTTGCCGCCCCTGATCACACATGCGCGTCAACTAAAAAGCAATGCGCCACGTTCCCGCAGGCTTCAGAGTGCGTTGGTATTCAATATCAACCCGCCACCCCGCACCAGCGCGACAAATTCCACGACGATCGTCATGGAATTTGTCGCGGAGCTTGAAGGCGGCAAGCACAGATCAGGAGCGGGTGACACACGTTTCCTTAAATTGCCGCGCATGGGCACCCCGGACACGTATCTAACATACTTGAATGCCGGTCTGTTATCTGGGATTGGCAGCGGGCTGGGCTGTGGCACGTGTGGGGGGTGGCTTGCCGGGTGGTGCGAAAATCGCCAGGTTGCTGCCTACGGGACGGAGGGTGCCGGGAGTGTCGTTGCGTCCCACCGGGACGTTCACCACGCGCGCGACCGGATCTTGCATACAGAACGTTGTCGAACCGCCCCCGTCCAAATTGATCGCATCGGATACATGGTAGTCGCGGAGCAGCAGATTAGCCGCCTCGCGCGTGGACAGGCCCTCGCTCACGCCGGGTTGCCGGCCGTCCACTATCAGAATCACCAGCGTGTTTGCCGGGGCGAGGCCGACGATCGTTAGAGGTCCTGGTTTGCGGTCCCATGCACCGATGCCCGCCGTGTGCGTGGCGCGCGTCAAGAGTTGTTCATTGCCCGCCAGTGTGTTGTAGAGGGTCACCGGTTCCGCCGTGCAGCGGCCGGTCGGGTCGTTTTGGTTGCGGTGCACGATGGTGGCGGCATTGTGCCGGTCGATGTTGAGGGCGGGCGCGTTCGCGCGGATCGCGTAGGACTTGGGTGGAGCGGCCTCAAACGGTGAATAGACCCGCCCGTCGGATGCCGCCAACCCTATCAGATCAGCCGTGCCGGGATCGGGCTTGGGTGCGGGCCATGGCTCGAAAAAATGGCCGTTGATGGCGAGTTGTGCCTTCTGTTCCTTGAGAAAATCCAGGGTGGTCTGCTTGATGGTGTCCAGCGTCCCGGCGTGCGGTGTGACACGGAACTGGAGGCCGGGCGTCTTCAAATCGATGAGCAATAGGTGCATCTTCACCGGTCGCGGCAGCGCATCCTCACGCACAATGCAGGTCACCCCGGCAAGCGGATGGGTGATCGTCTCGGCCGCCCATGCGAACACCCCCGGCGCCCAGCCTGCCAGCCACACCACTCCCACTGCGAGTGTCCGGATTGTCTTGCGCGCAACGCTGCGGTCGCACCATTCCGGTCTATCAGTTACGTGCATGCTTGTTTCCTTCCACCTTGAGCGGGATGGTGATCATGCCGGATTTCTTGGCGTCTTGGGCTGGCGCTGCAACCGCAGCGCTCACGCAGGGGACGCGGCAGACATGGCAGAAGGCTATCAGGACAACAATTTGGAATGCGTTGCGTGGTTTCATGCCGGGAAATCTATCGCGCGCGGTGGCTGCTGGCCAGCGGCATTCAAGCAAACTTCGCGCCCAAGTGGCTAGCGCGGAAATAACTAACCCGTTACGATCTAATTCTCTTGCTGCCCACCCGGGTCCGCAGGTAAATCGTCCCGCCACAATGTCCGACCAAGTTCCCGCCGACCTTATTCCAAGCGTCCATGCGCCGATTACACGCGCATGCATGCATGAATTACCAGTGGTGGTCCAGGCGGGTAGCCATGGTTTGTTAGACAATTCCTGCAAACGTTGTAGCTTCCAAGCACGCCGGCTTAGCTCAGTTGGTAGAGCAGCTGATTTGTAATCAGCAGGTCATCAGTTCGAGTCTGATAGCCGGCTCGCTTGAAAATCAAGGAGTTATGGATACAAAAGCCTAACTGGAATTTGACCTGCTGCCGGAATACTGCCGGAATTAGACGAAGGAATCATCCAGGCTATTGGATTTCCATGGCGAGGTCCGCTCCTCTGTGGCTCATCAGGATCGACTGGGAACCCGAATGCGGCGGCCCGGTAACCACACCGGTAACCAGCGAGGAACGCTTTCGGATACCACTAGTAGGGAGAATCCGGCAGCAATTCGTTCGCGCAGACGTGGTCGTTCTCCGGACCGATCAGATCCAGTTGGAGCGACTCTGCCAAACGCTCGCGGGCTTCTCTGGAATTCATGGGCGACCCGCCTTTCTGGCTTTTGATTTCGTGGCCACCGTTTCCGCATGAGCTTCGATGAGTCGGCGTTCCCGCTCGACTTCCTCGCGGAGCTGCTACTCGGTCGGCAGATAGAGCATGTATTTGGAAGCGAAAATTTGTTTGCGGTCCTTCAGCACGGAGTATTTCGCCACCGTTTCGTTCTTTTCCGTGCAACGAATCAGCCCGATGGTCGGGTTGTCGTCTTCTGTGGCTGCTCAATAGGTCGCCCGATGGGCGACCTATTGGAGTTTCATGGGGAATGGAAGTAGATTCGTCGCCCAATGGGTGACGAATCTGAATGGATCGATCCGCATAGACCAAATAGAATGTGCGGAAATATTTCAGGCTGGTTTCCGAAAAGCCCGCACCGTAGCGTTTCGTCAATTTTCGGGACAGGTCGTCGAGTACCTGCCGCCCATAAGCCGCCCGACCACCGCCGCCCTGGATCTCCTGCACGATCTCACGACCGATCAGCCAATACGCCAGCACCATGTTCGTGTTTACCGCCCGCACGACGTTGCCGCGTGCCTGTTCGAGGATGCTTGCCACGCGGTCAAACAGGGCCGTGTCCTTGGACGCGACGGCCTTATCAAGCGGCGCTTTCTTCGCGGCACGCTTCGCTGCGGATTTATTTTTTTCTGGTATGGGTGGGGTAATAGCTTGGAAATATCGGGAAAAGAAGAACTAACGGTCAGGGGGCACCAGGGCGATCATGCATGCCCAGGTTTCTATAACTTGGTTAGAACATACCTCATCATGATTTTTCCCTGGGTCTTCATCCCCGGGAAATGCGTTTTCATGGTCTGAGGCGGAAACTCACTTTGCCAGTCACGATACCCGGTGGCGGGTGCGGCATGCTTTGTGGGCCGACTAGCTCTGGCGCGTGAAACTTGCTGCCGATTGCCGGGATGGCATGTAAGACGGAAAAGTCACCCTCAGGCCATGTGATCTTGATGTGTTTTCCTTCGTCGTTGGTGCCGAGGCGGATGAATGTATCGTCCTGGTGGCAGACCACGACGAGGGTGCCCGTCTTGGTGCGGATTGCCGCCTGCTGGACACCCGCATAAAACCCGGCGCAGTGCGGGTAATTATAATCGATGCCTGGTCTGTTTTTGTGGAAAGTGTTCTCGAATGATCCGCAGCGCGTGCCACGCAACCGATTCGCCCATACCCGCTCCGGCCCTTGGCCGATCCACGAAAATCCCAGCAGGTTGGATTCAGGCAGGTCGAAGGTGAGACCGTGGAAAACCGTCGGCTGGTCTATCCGATAGCGGTATTCGAGGTCCAGCAAGCCGTCGGGATGCACGGTCCACGCAAAGGCTTCAAACGGTCCTTCCGAGGTTGCCTCGACACGCAGGACACCGGATTTCAGCGAGCGGCGAGTCACCATGAAAGCGGCGTCCGGGGCTTCACCACCGCTGGGTCCGACCAGCCGCGGACCGTTGCAAAGTCCCGGCAATCCGGCGGCGCCACCGATGGCCGTCAACCGTCCGTTAGATAGATCAAAGCCGAAATCGGCACCGCCGGCGGACACCGCCAGGGTTTTCTCCCCGCTCACACGCAGGCCGCGTGTCTGGCCCTGCGGCTTGGGTGTCAGGGACGCCGTGGCGGCGGTTTGCGCATCTTTGACCGGCCATGACCATGTCCACAGTTCCTGCCCTTCGCGGTCGCTGGCTGTTAGGCGCAGGCCATCCCACGCGCGCCAGTCGGCGGGCAGCTTCAGCATCAGCCAACCCTCTGCACGTGCAGCCACATCGGGGGCGACCACCTGCTGCTGCGGCGCGGGCGGCTTGCCGAACTTCTCCAACTGCCAGCGGAACGTGCAGGTGTTCAGATTGCGGAAGTCATATTTGTTAGAACAGGTGATGCGTCCGTCGAAATCCGGCGCAAGCCGCCGCATCGCGATCTGTACCGGGCAGAAGATGTCCTTGGCAGTTAGATAGCTCGCTTCCTTTTCGTGATACGGGCCGACGATGCCATCAGGCGCGTTGGCTCCCCAGTTGTCGATTTCGCCGTTGCGATCGGTGCGGGCGACGCCCTCATCCGCGAGCACCCACAAGAATCCGCCGACGCCGATGGGTCGCGCGGTGATTGCATTCCAATAGTCATCGAGTCCCGCGCCGTGGCCGCCATCATAGAGGCCATGCAGGAATTCGGTGGGCATGACCAGGGAATTTCCCGCCAGATCCTGTTGCAGGCGATCCCACCTCGGGTAGTGCCTGGTTTGGAAACCGGAGAACAGCGCCCACGGATGCAGCACCGGCCGCCGTTGAATGTCCCATAGCGCGAAATCCCCATCGACCGCCGTATTCCATCCGCCTTCGTTGCCATTGGCCCACCATAGGATAGACGGATGGTTCACATCGCGGCGAATCAATTCACCCACCAGGCGCCGTGCGCTCGGCGTATCGAGCGTGGGTTTTTGCCAAGTGCATAACTCATCCTCCACATAGAGTCCGAGTTCATCACAGGCTTCGAGAAACGCCTTGTCCGGCGGATAATGCGAGCAGCGCACCGCGTTCATGTTCATCGATTTGATCAGGCGCACGTCGTCGATGCAGTCCTGCGGGTCCAGCGCGCGTCCGCTTTTCGGTCGGAAGCTGTGGCGGTTGATGCCCTTGACGGTGATGCGCACGCCATTGACAAACACGCCTTGGCCGGGCCGCACTTCGAGGGTGCGGAAGCCAATCCGCTCTACGGTCCGGTGCATGACCTGCTGGTTGTGCAGCAGGGTGAACTCGACTTGATAGAGCACCGGTTCCTCGGCCGACCACGGCTGCACGCCGGGCACCCGCCCCGTCAATTCAACCGGCTCACCTGCCCTCACCGGGGCTTCCAGTGGTACACCTATCATTTCCCCCCCCTTGGTCATCACCCGCGCGACCAGACGATCCGCCGCGCCGTTGCCATCGAGATGCACCAGCGCGCGGAAAGCGCCGTCGGCGCGGGCGTCGATGGCGCTCCAGTCGATGGCTTGAGGTGGGCGCGCCTCGAGCCACACCGGCCGATAGATTCCGCCGAAGACCCAATAGTCGGCATCGCGCTCGGCCTTTTCGACGCTCATGTTAGAGGAATCCTTGCTGACCAAAACCTCAAGATGATTCCGGGCACCGAACTTGAGTTTATCCGTTATGTCGTAGTGGAAGCGGTAGAACCCGCCCTGATGGGTGGGACCGGCGGGCTGACCATTGACGGTGACGGTGGTGTCAGTCATGACGCCATCGAAAACGATCCGCACCCGGAGCCCGCGCCAGTTTTCCGGCACGGTGAAGCTCCGCTGATAGATGCCGTCCTCCTTGTGTTTGTTTTTGGCGGGCACGGTTCCGTAATCGTAATCGCCGAAGCCATGTTGTTCCCATTGTGAGGGCACCGGGATTTGCGCCTTCTCACCCGCGCGCCGACCATCAGTGATTTGGAAATCCCATGCAATGGCATCCGCCGGGCCCTTGCCGGACAGCGGCAGGCGCAAGGTTTCCGGTGCGGCAACGGCATCTGGTACACCTGCCAATGACAACGCGAGCAACAGGCAATGGACGGACTTCATGGTGTGTTAGATGGATCAATGATGTTTTTTTGCGGACTTATGCACCACGGTGTCAGCGCTTTTCCCCAGGCATCGGTTCCAAGCGGATGGTGATAGCGCTGTTGCCGGCGGGGGCGGCGATTTTGGCGATGAGGCGGCGGTAGCCGGCGTTGGATTTATGCGGTTGCGGCTCCTGCGGGGTTACTTCGCTGGTGAAGCTGGCATTTTTGGGCGCGACGATGATCGCCTTGAGTTGCCGGCCGTTGCGGGCGAGCATGGCGGAACCATCGGCGGCGATGGTGATGGCGGCATCGGTAGTCATCCCCCAGACGACCTCGGCGGCGGCCTTGAGATCCAACTGGTCGGTCACCTCGACAGTGGTGCGCGGTTGGTTCAGCATGACGGTGCGGACCACCTGGGTGGCGCGGTCGTCATAGGCGGTGGTTAGATCGACCACGGTGCGTCCGTCCGCGCATGCGGTGATCGTGGCGTCGCCCTTGAGCAACTGGCCCTTACCGGCAATCAGCAGGACATTGTGGCTCTCGGATTGGAGCCGCCAGTAATCCCAGCGCTGGTTGCCGAAGTAGCCGGGCAGATTGTAGTTGTCGCTGCCCAAATCGAGCGCCCAGCGGACGCCCTGCGCCTCCATTTCGAAATTCCCCAGATCCAGATGGCCGTGATTGACCTTGTTGAAACCGCCCTTGACGCCGACCCAGAGGGCATTGCGGTCGTTCCAAGCGCTGCGCATCACCGCCACCGGAACCGAACCCCGGAACAACCGGTCAAGTTGGCGTGGGGCGGGTGCCTGCGGCGGGTCGTACCAGACGACATGCAGGGGTTCGGCGCTGAGGGTCTTGAGGACTTGGTGCTCGGCGGCCGAGAACTCCGGATTCTTATACTTGCGGGCCAGAAAAAACATAACCTCCATGCCGTCACGGCCCTTGGCTTGCGGATCATTGACCTTGCCCAGGTCGGCATCGGCAAAACACAGGAAGAATCCGCTAGGACCCGCCGTGTAGATCGGGAACCAACCGGAATCACCGTAACCTGGCGTGGCACCGACGCCCAAATCATGGCCCAGCACCGAATCGCAGGCGGCGATCAATAAAGCCATGTAACTGGTGGCGTATTGCCAGTATGCCGGACCTTCGTTCCAAGCGCCGTCGGGGGCATAATACTTCGCGGCGGTCGGCAGGTTCGCGACCGCACGCGGGATGATCCGTTTGGCATATTCCGGATCGGTATCGGCGATCGCCAGCGCACCAACTGTTAGACCGCCGTTGCAGACCATGTTCCAGTTGTTCACCCCATTGACGCCCCAGCCTGGCGGTGCCTTCATGCCCAGCTTGATCAGGCCCTGCCTGATCGTCCTGCGGGTCTTGTCGTCCATCGCGGGGAAAAACCAATCGTAGCCGATGCCGACGGCGGCGCTCATCTCGGCGGTATCAAGGAAGTGGCGTGGATTCCAGTCCTCAAACGCGCAGACGCTCAGCAGGTTGGCAATTCCCTGGTTGGCATACTTGCGCTCGCCGGTCCAGCGCCAAGCCAATCCCAACCGCAGCATCCGGGCGAGACAGGCGCGGCTGGTGGCAAGCAGGCGGAGCCCATCGGGGATCACATGTTTCAGAGGTTGGGCCGTTAGATCATGATCGGCCGCCTGGAGCACATCCTTGACGTAGCGCTGCAACAGCAGATCGGTCCCGGCCAGTTCCTTCAATTCCTGCAGACGCGCCTCGGACAGCAGCAGGCGCGGATGCTCCTGCTTCAGCGTATCGAGGAAATCGTCCGGTACCGGTGCCGGGGTTCCCGTATCCGCCGCCTTTCCCGCCGGGGCATTCTTTGCGGCGGCTTGCATGGGTGAAACCGCCATGGCGAGAAACGCGGTCAGACAACAGACGGCGGCGGGGGATGATCTCATGGTGGTTCGGGATGTTTACGCGTAGCCCATGATACTCACCCGGAAGCACTTTCTTTCACGTCAAACCGCGAGCACAGGCTGGAGATCCTTCCAAGCGTGGACTTCCCGGCATCCTTCGGCCGGCATTGGGAGCATTTTTTGAAAGACGACTTGAACCACCTTGACCGATAGCGATCCTTGAACGAGCGACGGGTCTCTGAGTTGCTGTCGCATAAAATGCACAGCATTTCCCATAATCAAGCATTGCGGGATTCACCATGGTATGCTAATTGTAGATTCATGGGGATCTGCCGCCAGCCAGGCATGAGCCTTGATCGCACCTCCCTCTAGCCACCAACAAACCCATCGCATCACCACCTCCATGATCCATCTCAGAGTTCCTCAAGCGTTGGCCGCCGCCTGGTGCGTGACGGCCGCCGTGTTCCTTCCTACGGGGCAGGCCTCCGCCCAGGCATGGCTGGACAATAATCGCGATTGGAGCATCTCCAGTCTCAACCCCAACGTCAATTCCCGCAGCAGCGACCACTTTCGTATTTTCTGGGGCAATGCGGACAATTCGAATGCGGACCTCAACACCGATTTCAGCCAGGTCAGCGAGCAACTCGCACAGGGCAACCTGCAGATGTTGGAAATCCAGTGGCATATCCTGCACGACCCCATCGCCTCCGGTGGCATGGGCATCCAGGCCCCGGCCCAGTCGGCCAATTCCGCCTACTGGGACGGCAATTCCTATCGGGATACCCTCGGTATGAACCAGACCGGCCTCTGGGGGGGGGGCGCATGGGGAGGCGCCGATGCATGGGGATTCCCCATCTTTGGATTGCCTCCGAGCTATCTGAGGTTTGACCCTCCTTCCGGTGCAACGCCTCACGAGTATGGCCACACGGTTTTTATCACGGCAGGCGGATTCAACAACACGCCTTATGACGGCATGTGGCACGAAGCCATGGCCAACTGGCTGGAACTCCAGATTGACAACGATTATCCGACCGTTGGCAACACGGTGTTGGCCCACGCGGGCTCGCTGCCTCACGGCCGCGACTACTACGACGCATGGCCGTTTCTCGAATACCTCAAAGACGATCCCAGGTGGGGATCCGCGTTTATCAACAGCGTGATGACCCAGGGGCATGGCAACCAATCCATTTATAACCCGCCTGAATATATATTCGACGCGATGGCGCGCCTGAATACTTCCGGTGCGGTCGATAGCTTCAACGACATCAAGGACGCGCTGGGTAATTGCCATGCCCATTGTCTGACATGGGATTTCAAGCGAGGCCAATTGTTCAAGGCCCAGGCTCCGCTCACCTCCGACTTTTACAACGACTACTACCGGCGCGGCTTTACCGAGCTCGAAAAGCGCCCCGGCAGCGTGGCCAGCGGCAACCAAAGCGCGTGGTATCGTGTTCCGTGGAGCGACGCGCCCTCGCAGGGCGGCTTCGACTTCATCCCCATCGCTCTCAACGGCAAGGTCGCGGGCGTCGGCGGCTACCAAGTGGGCGTCAATTTCCAACCGCTCTGGGATGGTACCCGGGGCTCCGACTGGCGTGCCACGCTCGTGGCCGTCGATGACAATAACGCGCCGCGTTACTCGCAGATGTGGAACTGCGGCGTCAACTCCA
>JAPLUJ010000129.1:0-3023 GCA_026397695.1 Verrucomicrobiota bacterium
GCCTTGGAAGCACGGAATTTCGAGGCGATCCGCATGGCGCTCTCGGATGGACGGTTTGAAATCGTTCAAGCGCCGCTCGAAGGAATGCTCGCGGAGCATCCGCAGCGGTGCTTTGATGCCTTCAACCTCAGTGATATCTTCGAATACATGAGTAATTCTAACACCGCAGATCTGTTGGAAAAAATCGCCGCCGCCGCCAATCCTGGCGCACGCCTTGCCTATTGGAACATGCTCGCCCCGCGCTCGCGGCCGGAAGCGCTGGCGGACCGCTTGCGGCCATGCACCGCCGAGGCTGAACATCTGTTGGCGGAGGACCGGGCGTTTTTCTACAGTCGCTTCGTGGTGGAGGAGGTGATGGCGTGACAACAGCGGAATGGCTGGCGGTAATGGGCGTGCTGGCGGGATTGCTGCTAGGCATGTCGTTGCTCCATGCGCTGGCGGCGCGATCCGGGGCCGCGCCGGAGGTGGCCCGCAAGTCGGTGCATGTGGCGATGGGTGCCGTCTGTGTGACCTTCCCGTGGATTTTTGATCGTCCCTTGCCGGTTTGGGTGCTGGCCGCAAGCGTGACGATTTTGTTTGCCATGCTGCGGTTCATTCCGGCGTTGCGGCGTGGCATCGGCTCGGTGCTGCATGGAATAAAGCGGTTTTCCTATGGCGAAATGTTGTTTGCGCCTGCGGTTGCGGTGGTGTTTCACGGTGCGCGTGGGGACGCCATGTTATATGTGATTCCGATAGGTATTCTGACGGTTTCCGACACCGCCAGCACGCTGGCCGGTACCCGTTGGGGCAAACGACACTATGGCTGTGGCGAAGGATTCAAGACCATCGAGGGCTCCGCCATCTTTCTCACGACCGCGTTCCTGTGCGTGTTCGTGCCGCTGGTCTGCAGCGGCAGAGTCGATGTCGTCCACGCGTTGTGGATCGGTCTGATTCTCGCAACCCTGGCGATGATGGCGGAAGGCATATCGGACCGCGGCTTCGATAATCTGGTGATTCCGCTCGGATGTTTTTTCGTGCTGAACCGATTGCTGCCTCTCGATACGCCCGCACTCGCAGGGCGGATCATCGTGATCATCTTGTTGCTGGCACTGATGGTTCCGGGTACCCGTTGGTCCACACTCAATGGCAGCGCCTTGCTAGGTGGAGTGCTGTTAGGGTATGGTTGCGCGGTCCTCGCCGACTGGCGCTTCGCGCTGCCACCGGTGGCGGTGTTTGTGTGCCATCTCGTCACCGCGCGCAGGTATAATCTCACCAAGGTGTTAGATCATCGGTTCGATGTCATGTGGGCCCACGCGCTGGGTTGCCTGCCATGGGTGGTTCTTGCGAGCGGTGGCATCCTCCCCAGACTCACCTGTCTGGCCGGGGTTTCCTTTGCGATGGCCACCCAGTTGGCGATGTTAGACATGACGACGCTCTCGTGGCTCGGGCGCTTTTCGCCGCAGCCGTTGCGCTCGACACTCAAGGGATGGCTCATCGCCGGTCTGCCCGGACTCGTCTGGTTCTGGCCGGATTACGGGCGTTTGTGGCTATCATTGGGCATGGCGCTGATTGCCAGTTTGCTGGCCACTTCGCTGTTGCATCGGATTCGTCCGCGTTATCGTGGCCATGCCACCAAGCTGTGGATGATCGAAGGATTTCTTGCCCTTGCCGCTTCTCTATCCGCACTCCTTGTCCACCCATGAAACCGCCTGCATTTCATTGCCAGGAAGGCTCCGCCTGTCCGGAATTCCCGATGGGGGGGGACTTGCCGACACCGGATTCCATGGCCCTGCCGGCGGAGTATCCCGATGCCCGCGTTTTTCTAACAAACACTGCCGGGCTGGTCATCGCGCATGCCGCGCTGTGGTGGAAGAACACACCGCTTGTGGGAGATACGCACATCGGCGCGATCGGCGGATTTGCGGCTTGTGATGCGGGCGCCGCACGCCGCCTGCTGGACGGGGCAACCGCTCACCTGCGGGCTGCCGGTTGCCGGATCGCGGTGGGGCCGATGAACGGCAATACCTGGCGACGCCACCGGTTCGTGGTGGAAAGCGACGGTCACGGGCCATTTATGTTAGAACCGCGGAATCCCCCGGAATATCCCGGTTGGTGGCGGCTGGCGGGTTTCACGGAACTCTCGCGTTATTCGTCATCCAGCATCCGGCTCGACGGCAACCCGACCGTGGCACCCGGGCTGAAAGAACGTCTCGGTCGCTCGGGGATAATTGTTAGAGAGTTGGATCCGCACCGGTATGACGACGAACTGCGGGCGATTCACGCCATCAGCTTGAAAAGTTTCGCCGCCAATTTTCTCTATTCTCCGTTAGATGAGGAGGAGTTTATAGATGCATACCGGATGGTGCGTGACCGAGTGGACCCATGTTTTGTTAGGATTGCCGAGCGTGCCGGCACTGCCTGTGGGTTCGTGTTCGCGATTCGCGATCTGGAGGCGGAAGCAAGGGGGGGGATACCGGCAGTAATTGTGAAAACCCTGGCGGTGGATCCCGACGCGCGCTGTGCGGGGCTTGGCAATCTGCTGGTCGATGAGGTGCACCACATCGGCTGGGAATCGGGATACACCGCAGCGATCCACGCACTCCAGCACGAGACCAATACTTCGCTGAAAATCACCGGTCGTCATCAGGGCAGGGTTTTCAGGAGATACGCGCTTTTCTCACAACCGCTATGAACCTTGTGAACATGTTAGATGAACGGGCGCGCCAACATCCGGCACGCCCGGCACTGGTCGACACGCGCAAGGGCCGCGACCGGGTGGTCTCGTTCGGCGAGCTGTCACGGCGGGTGGCGGCAGGCGCGCATACACTGCAACAGATGGGGCTGCGGCGGGGCCAGGTCATCCTCGTGTTTCAGCCGGTTTCGATCGAGTTATATGAGATTCTTCTATCAGCATTCCACGCCGGTCTCCGCGTCATGCTGGCGGACCCCTCGGCGGGGCGTGCTTTCCTCGCGCTGTGCTGCCGGCGTTTGCCGCCAGACGCATATTTCGGAGCGTGGAAAGCGCAGTGCCTGAGACTCACCAT
>JAPLUJ010000129.1:3036-12651 GCA_026397695.1 Verrucomicrobiota bacterium
GCACATCGCGATGGCCATCAGTTCGGGCCGCTGGTTTCCCGGGGCGCGGGCCTGGCGGACGGGCGCGGGATCCGTGCCGATCACCGCAGTGCCGGATGACGAACCCGCATTGGTCACTTTCACCAGTGGCAGCACCGGCGCGCCCAAGGCGGCGGTGCGCACCCATGGATTCCTGTTAGCCCAGCACCGCGCGTTGTCGCACGCGCTGGATTTCGAGGATGGCGAGGTGGATCTCGTGACCCTGCCGGTATTCGTGCTGGCCAATCTCGCATCCGGCCTGACCAGCGTGCTGGCGGCCACCGATCTGGCACAGCCGGGTGCGCCGGCTGCCGCCGCCATCCGCGCCCAGTGTGATCGCCACGGGGTGACCCGCTGCACCGCGTCGCCCGCGTTTTTCGCGGGACTGCTGCATGCGCCGGGCGGAATGCCGCATGTTGGAAAGATCTTCACCGGTGGCGCACCGGTCTATCCGGATTTGTTGCGGCGGTTGCGCGCGGCTGTGCCAGACGCGGCGATCCACGCGGTTTACGGCTCCACCGAGGCCGAACCCATCGCCCACTTCCCGGCGGCTGAGGCCAGTGCCGAAACCGCATCCATCACCCGGCGCGGTGGCGGTCTCTGTGCCGGCCGACCGGTGCCTGGAATCCATCTCAAGATCATCGCCGATCGGTGGGGAGAACCGTTAGGACCGCTGCGCGGCGGGACTTTCGCGAATCTGGCAGTCCCTAACATGCAGGCCGGGGAGATTGTCGTGACGGGTGAGCACGTGCTTCACGGTTATCTGGACGGCCTCGGCGACAGTGAGACCAAGATCCACGTCGATGACCGTGTCTGGCACCGCACCGGCGACGCCGGATGGCTGGACGACGCGGGCCGCTTGTGGTTGTTAGGCCGCTGTGCGGAAAAACTGCCACCGTTCACCGCGGCCGCCGGTCTGCCGACCGCAGCCATGAGTTATCCATTTGCCGTCGAATGTGCCATGCGCGAGGCGTTCCCGCAGATCCGCATGGCCGCCATTGCCTGGCAGGGCCGCCGCCTGCTGGTGGTCGGCACACCCGGCCATCCGCAGGAGACCGCCGCGATCCGGACCAAGGCGGAGGAATTCGGCATCGCGCAGATCCGCCACCTCGATCACCTGCCGCTGGATCGCAGGCACCAGGCGAAAATCGATTATCCCGCATTGCGCAGGGCACTCGAGGTGAGATGAGTGGTGGCGGAATTTCCTTCTGGCGGAATTTACCGCTCGAAAAATCCTCGGGGCCTGCCAGCGTGCGGCATGGATTTGTTTTCCCAAGCGAAGCCCGTCGCACCGACTCCCGGACATCCCCGGACATCCGGATGATTGTGCCAATAGCCCCGGTAGCAGCAAATTCTAACCGTCAGCCGGAATTCCAACAAAATCGCCGATCCTGACAACCCCCGACGAATATGGTTGCCATCCCGGAATTTGTCTCCCAGCCTAACCTATCTGAAACGGATTTCCGCATCCTTCAAAATCTTCCCCCGCCCATCCTCCCCACAAAGCCTCATTCCAAACTCCCCATGCCTGCCTCTGAAGACCATTTCTGGAAAACCAAACTCGCCGCCTTCCTACATGATCCGCCGAGCAAATGCGTGGACCTGCGCCTCCACGAACAAGCCGCCAGGACGCTCTACCGTCAGGCGGGATTCGTGGATGAGGAGGAAATCCGCCGCCTCAGCGATGCTTATGCCAAGCCCTCCGACTGGACCGCCAGCGCGGCGGATCGTTTTCCTTTCCCAAAATCAAGGGGTAACCTTGCTTCTGTCTTCGACGGAGTGCGTTCGCGGTTTCATCATCCGTTGAGCGCGGACCAACCATTCGCGTTTCACGCCGAGTTCGCATCGGCGGCAATGGCGATGGAGGTGGACAGCACTCTCCAACCAACGTCGCAGGATATCGATGGTTGGACAACCGGAGACCAATGGCGTGCCCGCTATTTCTGCCACTGGCGGCTGTGGGAAAAATTCTGCACGGAGAAAGATTACCGCTTTGCCTTTCTTCCCGCCGATACCCGCATACCGGATCATTCGGTATGGACCCACATGCAAGTGGTCAGCGCACTTGACGGTTGCGCCGACGGCACGGGCAAGGACGCAGTGCTCAAGCCGGCATTTCTTAAATTCCAACTTGGGCCGGTGCAGGATTTCATCGCCGAGGCCCGCAGTATCCGTGACCTCTGGAGCGGTTCTTATCTGCTATCCTGGCTGATGGCTGCCGGCATGAAGGCACTGGCAATGGAAGTTGGCCCGGACTCCGTCATCTTTCCCAATCTCAAGGGACAACCGCTCTTCGACCTTCACCTGCGTGATAGTCTCTGGAGCCAGGTCAATGTGAACGGCAAGTCGGTGTGGGATCATCTCGCGTTGGAAAAGAACACCCTGCTAACACCTAACCTGCCAAATGTGTTTCTCGCCGTCGTTCATCGTGACCGTGCGCAGGAACTCGGCCAACTGGTTGAAAAGGCAATCCGTAACGAATGGAAAAAAATCGCAGCCGCTGTCTGGCAGTATTGCGAGGACGCGGACATGATTCCCGCCGATGAGACAGGATTCAAAGCGGATGAACGCAAGGCTCGCTTCGACCGCCAAGTCTCGCAGTTCCTCGCGTTGAGTTGGCAAGCCACCCCATGGCCGGAGTCATTGGAAGACACCATGAAGTTGGCCGACTCTTTCGACAAAGAAATGCCTATCAAGAAGGCCGCCAAGCGCATAAACGCGATTATCGACTACGCCACCCGTACCATGCCGGAAGCCGACCGCGACGGACGCTGCTATGTCGGCGGCGACAACGGCCCCAAGAACCAACTCAACAACATCGGTCTCGGATGGTCGGTGATCCTCGCGTTCAACGGTTGGCAGCTCGACGCCGTGCGCCAAACCCGCAACTTCGACGCATGGAGCAGCGGCGGCTGGGAGATCGGCACCTTTTCTAACAAAGACAGCCTCGGCGGCAGGGCCGAAGCCGTTGCGGGAGGAAAGGACTGGACAGCCAAAGCCAAGCAAAAGGGTGGCGCATGGAAATCCCTCTTCAAACACGAGGACTGGTTAGGGGCATCCAACCTGATCAAGCGTCTTTGGCACTTGGCATATTTGGAAGACAAGTGGGGGCTGCCAACCGCTTCTGAGGAATTCCCCATGCCTAACACGCACAAGATTGCTGCACACCAACCGTTTGAATCCGGCGATGATGAGGACGAGGAAAAGCTTTCCGGCGAGAAATACTTTGCTGTGCTCGCTCTTGATGGCGATGAAATCGGCAAATGGGTCAGCGGCGAGAAAACCCCGCCCTTTGGCGCACAGTTTTCCTGTTATGCCGACGCCAATGGCGTGCAACAACAGGGTGCCCGCAAATACTTCGCGGATCACGGCGGTGCCACCTTGTTAGCAACCCGCCGCGCCCTCTCGCCCAGTTACCACCTCCAGTTCAGTCAGGCTCTCTCCAACTTTGCCCTGCTCTGTGCCCGCCCTATTGTCGAAGCCCATGACGGTCGCCTGATCTACTCGGGCGGTGACGATGTGCTTGCCATGCTTCCTGCCGATGCCGCGCTGGAATGCGCCCAAGCCTTGCGTCTGGCATTTCAAGGGAATCCGCAACTCAAGGATATCCTGCAAGCAACCGCCACGCGACTGCGGACGGCACATGAAAATGCAAAACCGCCCCGGGAGGTTCCTCGCGCTGTCGTTGCCGCAGCGGATGGAAAGCTTTTGGATGCAATCCAACCCGGATATGTCAGCATCGTAGCCAATCCCGACCAATCCCGCCATCCCATCACCTTCCCGGTCCCTGGCAAGGACGCCGAAGTTTCCGTCGGCATCGCCATTGCGCATTTCAAGTCGCCCTTGCAAGATGTTGTTCGCGCCGCCCAGAAAGCGGAAAAACACGCCAAGAACAGTCGCGGACGTGCTGCCTTTGCTGTCACCTTGATGAAACGCTCCGGTGAAATCACCGAGTGGGGTGCGAAATGGCAATCCGGCGGGCTGGAACTTTACACGGCCATCGCCCAGGCCCTCGAATGCGATTCTGTTAGCTCGAAGTTCCCGCATCGCGTCTGTCAGTTGCTAGAACCCTACCGACACCGCTCGGATGAAAGCTCCGCTCTGCAAGACGCAGCGGATTTCAATGCCAAGGCAATCATCATCCAGGAATTTTCCTTTGCGGTGTCCCGCAAATCCGCGGCGGGCAGGCGCGAAGAAAATGCAGCCGCGCTCTTGCCAAAACTCGGCATCTATCTTGATGCTCTCGGTGACTCGCCGCAAACCCTCCTCAAAGCCATCGACGGCCTTTGCACCGCAGTCGCCTTCGCCCACCGCACCCGCAACGAACCCGCCGACAGGCAACCCGCATGAACCCCGTCCTTCTCCATCCCACCGACGTTTTATTCTTCCGCGACGGACGCCCGATGTCCGGTTCGCTTGCCGGCCACGGTGCCGCATGGCCGCTGCCAAACGTCATCAGTCATGCCTTCCACGCCGCGCTTCATCGAGCGGAATTGACGGGTGTCCACGCTCACCGACGTGGCCGCAGCGGTTGCTACTCCAGTGACAAAGAGCATCGTGACCGCAAGTTCGGTTCACTCGTCACCGCCGGTCCCTTTCCAGTCTGCATCAGAGGCGAAGCACACACTTGGTTCTTCACCCGTCCCGCAGATGTCGGTGCAAGCAACAGCATTCTAGCAACACTATGTCCGGCATTGCTGGAAGGAACATCGAGCTTGCCCGCCCCCCTCCAATATGCGGTTGGCAATGACGCAGCCCCCACCAAGGAAACGGTTCCTGCCTGGTGGAGCGAAGGCGCGTGGAATACTTACCTCGGCACGCCCCAGCGTGACGATCTCGCAAAACGACCGTTCTTCAAATCCGACACTGACTTCGCCGATACCGAATCCACTTACGGCATCGGTATCGATTCTGAAACCGGCACCGTTGAGGAATCGAAATTCTATTCCGCCAGTTACCTGCGCCTCCGCGAAGGCTGGCGGCTCGGCACCTTCGCGACCGCGCCGGACAAGGGCAAGGACAAGGATTTCCTTGATGCCGGTGGCGGCAATGATCTTATCTCCACCCTCCTGAACGGCCAGGGTGGCCAGATCCTTGTCGGCGGCCAACAACGCGTCTGTTCCGCAATGTTGGATTCGTCGATCCAATCCCGTCTGCCTTTGCCCCTGGGTAAATCAGATGGCTTTTTGAATGCATCCACCAACAAGCACCTTGTCAAATGGGTGCTGCTCACTCCTGCCATCTGGCCGCAGATTGAAGCCGACCCGCAGAAGCACATCACCGCCCACCACGGCGGCTGGCTGCCTAACTGGATTCACCCGGGAAACGGCGAAGTTCTCTTGAAATCCGGCGATAGCTCACGTACACCCGGCGAAGGGCGGGAGGCATGGCGCAACCGCGTCCGTTCCCTTCCGCCCATCGCCGCCAAACTTGTCGCCGTTCTCACTGGAAAGCCGCTAACAGTCACTGGTTGGGTTCTGCCCAACGGTACCGACCGCCCCGAAGGCGGTGCCAAATCCACCCACCTCGCCGTGCCTGCCGGTGCGGTCTATTACTTCGAGTGCGATTCCGCAGAAGCCGCCACCGCCCTGGCCACCGCCCTGAACTGGCACGGCACCACTGCTGGCACCGCCATCAAGAATCGCCGCTCCACCCTGATGGGCGAAAAGGGCTTCGGCCTCGGTGTCTGCGGCACTTGGAATTTCCATGCCTGTAGCGGCGGTCTGTGACCGTCGCACTTTCTCCCGCCAATGTCCCACGCATGCACGTCCCGCCCTCAGGCAAAAATCAGCGACGATCACAGACCGCCGCTACAGAACCGTCGTCTTGACATGCCGCAGAACATTAGCTAACCTAGCCCACCATGATCACTGCCAACATGCACGAAGCCAAGAGCCGCCTCTCCGCCCTAGTCAAGGCGGTCGAGGAAGACGGCGAAACGGTCATCATCTGCCGCAATGGAAAAGAGGTCGCGGAAATCCGTCGGCGTCCACAACACAAGCCATTCCGGCGCAACCTGACACCCGATCCCTCCCTGCGGGTCATCCTTGCTCCGGGTTACGACCCCACTGAAGCACTCACGGAGGACGAATGGCCCAGCGAATGCCGATGAAATACCTCATGGACACCTGCGCGTTGTTCGCACTCGCCGATGGCTCCCTGTCCAAGCGTGCCGCGCACGCGGTGGAGAGCAGCCCGGACGTGTTTGTCAGCCTGGCCTCATTGTGGGAGGTTGCCATCAAACACGCCACCGGCAAGCTATCAATCAGCCACAAGCCCCTCGCCTGGTATGAACGCCTCGTGCTGCGCCACGAACTGATCGAACTGCCCATGACCCGCCAGAACACTGTGCAAGCCGTTGCCCTGCCCCCAATCCACAAAGATCCCTTCGACCGCCTGATCATCGCCACCGCCATGATCCACAAGCTCACCATCGTCACCTGCGATGAAAAAATCATCCAATACCCCAAAATCAAAACCCTCTGGTAACGACATCCCCGGACATCCCGCCACCTGACATCCACCGATCCTCAATCTTCAATCATCTATCCACCACCCACTAATCCCATAACAACCATGCAATCCAAGATCCTCTATATCTTCACCCGCACTCCCCTCCACGTCGGCGCAGGAGCTTCCGTCGGTGCTATTGATCAACCTGTCCAGAGAGAACGACATACCGGGTTTCCCATCATTCCGGGTTCCTCCATCAAGGGTGTGCTACGCGATGCAGCAACACAGCGATCATTCGATGAAACGGAAATCGACGACACCTTTGGTCCAGAGGATAGTACCGTGAAGCTCGGGTCCTCGCCTTTCCGGTCCGCTCTGCGAGAGGAGCGTTCGCTTTTATCACTTGCCCGTTCCTGCTGAATCATTTCAAACGGCTGAACACAAGAACCGACTTGCCGGAGATTCCAGAAATCGACGACCAGTCCTGTCTGGCCTCAGGCGGAGTCACCTTTGCGGAAAAGAAAGCGATCATCCTCGAAGAATACCGATTTTCCTATCAGGGAAACGTGCCCGACGCCTGGGCAGAGGCTCTCCATGGACTCATCTCCGACCCTGTTTGGCAAACGGTGAAGCAACGTCTCGTCATTCTATCGGATGGAGACTTTGCGCATTTCGTGAAGGCCACCACGGAGATTAGCAATCATAACCGCATCGATGCCCAGACCGGAACGGTGGAAGACGGGGCGCTTTTCAACCTCGAATGTGTACCGGCAGAAACTCTATTCATTTCGGCGCTTCACCTGATCGGAAGGAAGGAAACCGGCATCAAACGCAAGGACGCGTGTGATGCCCGGATATACACTTCCGATTGCGAAAAGCTGATCACCAGTCTCATCACTAAATCACCGCTCCTCCAGTTTGGCGGTTCCTCCACTACCGGTCGCGGTTTCTGCTCCATCTCACTTACCTGAACTCATGAAAAATCTCGAACAAGTCCGCGCGCAGAGCGCCATTCAATTCGCCGATGACGTGGCTGCGGGCCGTTCCGCAGCCCATGGTGCGGAAGGGGGCGAAGCCATCAAGAAGATCCCGCCCATGATCATGGCAAATGGCCTTCTCGCCGCTCTGGCGTTCGCGCTGGAAGTGGATAAAAACGGTTTAAAGCGCGACGGCTACGCGTCGATTTTTTCCGCACTTGCCAAGCACTTGGCAGGCGAACCGATCGCCATCGCGCACGGGGTAACAGACGCTACATCCCTCATAAGGCATCTTACTGAATCTGATTCCGCTACTCTCAAGCTTGCCACGGCGGAAGCATTGGAGTGGCTTGGCTACGCCCGCCGTTTTGTCAAACCACCTGAGAAAAAATCATGATACCGCAAGCCAAAGACACCCGCGATGTGCTGGGACCATTCGCCGGAAAGGTTTCCAATCGCTCGTTACTCTTCGAAAAAATGGTCCTCGCCAAGACTTGGGGCCACGACGAAAAATTCAACGATGCCACCCGCTTCAATGTTTTGCGGGCAAGTAGCAACGGGGCCACTTTTCTGCGGTTAGCCTCCGAAGAATCTCAAAAGGAGATAGAGAAGGCACGGAGGAATGACAAACCACAGGCACCGCACATCTACCGCAAGAAAATTGCCGACGAGCTATCGCAGGTCAATGTGGATGATGCCAGCCTCACCCGTCTGTGCATCAAAAACAGCCTTCTCCTGCTCTCACAAATCCAACGGTCATACTCCGGCAGAAATAGGACCTTTGTCGGAGAACTCGGTGGCCGTCTCCTCATCAACATGGCAGGCGGCGTTCAGGAAAATGCCGGGATCGCTCTGGATCGTTGTTTCGGTCTTCCGCTGATTCCAGGCTCGGCAGCCAAGGGCGTCTCGCGTCACGCGGCCTTGTGGGAGATCCGTTCGTCCGAATCGGTCGGGGAGAAGAAACGCTTGCTACGGCTCGCGCTGCTTGTCTTCGGGTTCGGCGTAGATGATTTGAAATCGAAGCATGGCAAAACAAACTGGGCATGGTCAGTGGAGTCGAATCCCGAGATCCTGAGCAGTGTGCTATCAGAATTGCCGTCCTCAGCAGATTTCAAAGGCATCATCTCGTTTTTACCCGCTTCTCCAGCTTCCGAGAAAAGCATGAGAATTGTCGCCGAAGGGCTGACTCCACATACGGATCAAAAGACAGGTAAAGAATCGGATCGCCTCAATCCTCTCACCTTTCCAGCAGTCGAGCGCGGTTCCCAATTTGCCTTCGCCCTGATTCTAAACCGCAGCTTGGGCAAGCAGAGCGAGGAATCCATCAGGGAGATTCTCGATCAGGCCGAAACATGGCTCAAGCAGGCTGTTACCGGAACGGGAATTGGGGCTAAAACCTCAGCCGGTTACGGTTGGTTTACCATCGACGATACTGCGGAAGCCGAGCGCCGGGCAGCCGCTGCGCAACAGGCTGCGCATGATGCCGAAGCTGCCGAACGCAAACAAGCCGACGCCATCGAAGCAGCCGAGGAAGCGGCACGTAAAGCCGCCATGACCGACATCGAGCGCTTCGTAGAGATGATTGCCAAACTGGACGACTCCGCGTTCGCAGAGAAAGCAAAGTTGGTGGGCCAGAACTCCATCACAGGCGACGAAGTCATCGCATTCTACCAAGTGCTGAAGTCTCCCGAGAAAAAGGAACGACGCAAACAATGGAAAAACAAGAAAGCCGACCTGTGGGCCACCCTCCAAGTCACCGCAAAAACTCTCGATTTGAACCTCGATTGACGCTATGACATCACAATCCATCTCGCGGTCTTTCCGCTTTCTCACACCCGCCTTCGCGCATGGCGCTTATCAGGCACAGACCGATAATATTCCGGAACTCAGGGCTCCTTCCATCCGCGGCCAACTCCGCTGGTGGTGGCGCACACTCGGATATGGCTCGGGGGATGAACTGTTTGGTTCGGCATCCGGCGATCACGGTTCCGCCTCCAAGGTTCAAGTTCGATTGATTTGTCCGCCCGTGGTGCGCCTCTGCACGTCTCAAATTCTGCCCCATAAGGAAAATCCTGGTCATCGCGGTCCCAAGCAAGCCATCCAGGAAAATGAGAATCGCTTTACCGTCGAACTCCGCCCTGTTCGCGAAAGCGTGGATAAAAAACAA
>JAPLUJ010000012.1 GCA_026397695.1 Verrucomicrobiota bacterium
CAATCCGGGATGCTGGATCGGAAACCAGCGGACAAGCCGCCAATTCGGAGGATCTTAACTTGCTCGCCTCTTCGGCTTTATCGAGGTCGTTTAGTGAGGTCTGATCCTTTTGGGTCCGATACCTGACGCATGTGCAAACTAATCCGCTGAGAGATGGCAATTTACCTGTCGAGCTATCGAATCCTCTCGAAGATGAGCCTTTGGACAATCTTCGCGGGATCAAGCTTCGCTATGATCTCGGTGGCGTGGAAAAATTTGTCTATCATCTGGCGATTAATCTCAACTAACCGTGCTGGCCAACGGGATTGCGTCGGAAACTAATGGCGGGCATGCCTCAGAGTTCGCGCATGGGTCCAGCAGACCCAGCAGACCCAGAAGTCCTTTTCGAAGTTGACAGCCAGAAGGCGCATTGGTTCCTCCACCTGCATGCAGGCGGAATATCGTTCCTCGGGCGTGAGATGGATGAATGCGTTCATGCGGGGTCGGTGGCAACTTGGCGGAAGATATCGGCAATCCAGGCGGGGGCACAGGCGAGGTCGTCCAACAGGGCCGCCCGATCCACCGGGGACATAGTGACCACAAATTCATTCAGCGGCTTGGGATATCCATTCATGGGCATCAACCTCTTTGGAGCATCGTGAAAGTTGATCGATAATCCAGCAATTTAAGTATTCCCATTCACTCCCCTTACCATCGAGCCATTGCTTGTCGATTGCGGTTTGATTAGCTATGCGCTGGATTATCGTCCAAATATTTCTATCTATACCTATGGTAATTTGATGCTCGTCGTCCATAAAGTGACGAACTTCAATATTGTCCCCAGTGCCAATGCTTCTCATAGATTTCCTTTTGTTGTGATGTCAAGCTACTCACTCTACCGCGGGCCGCAGTGATGTTTAGGGTTAACGATTCCGCAGTCAGAGGTCATCATCCAGCCACAACATCGAAATGACACATCCGTAGGACGTGAGTAAGCGACTGTCCTCCTTCAAATCTGACTCGGTATCCTCAAATGGTAGCCATGCAGAGGCAGGAGTTCCTACAAGCCCATTTGTGTCCCCTGCTTTTCCGGCGAAAATCTCTGCCGCACCAGTATAAGGGTGAAGTTGCCCGAGCTTTATTGTCGGGGAGAATGTGGCTGATTGAACGCGCCATCTTACTTTTCCGTCAACACTCACCACCAACGCGACCGGCTCCTTTGAATACACCGTATATTGAAAAGCCGTCGCCATCGTGCTTGTGTTAAACACGCTTGCGATCTCGTCAATAAACTTGAGCGACGGTGCGTTTTTCGTCATCAATTTCTTGAAAAGAAATTCCGGCATGAGCAGTTCCGCGGCGAATAAATTTGCTTCGGCTTCTTCGCTGGGCTCATTCCAAATGCGGAAATTAGTGACAGAGTCACTATGATTAAGTCGTTTCTTAGGATGAAGTATATAGTGACCGATCTCGTGAGCGATTGTGAATCGCCGCCTACCTGGATGAAGGCCATGCTTCACACGAATTGTTCCACCTCCTTCATCTGTCGTGACTAAACGGCCTTCGGAATTATCCAATCCCCCGTCTTCTATCAGCAACTCTCCCGCTTTAAAGGCTATAGACTCCAAGTCAATCTCATCTGGACTTTCAACCCATGCCGACTTTAGGAGCTGATGAGCCTCAGCTTTGCAAAATCCCTGGCGGATCTTGCTCATCCCAGGATTCTCTTGCCTGTAAGTCATTGTTCGGTGGAGGTTGAGATGTCCTCTAGCCAAGACCGCAGTTCCGATGCCGACACCTCGGTTCCCTCCTCCCGATCCCGGCACCTAGCGGCGTTTGCTAATCCTGGTCCATATTCGCCATTCAGGACCTTATCTCTGATTGCGATCAACTCGGATAGTCCTTTCGCAGCGAGCTCACCAAACAGTGATGTTCGTTTGCTGCGTTTAGCGTCAGCTGACTGTTCAGCATATCTCTTTATCTGAGCCTGACACCCCTTCCGCATGGTAGTTGAGAACCGGGTAAGAAACCGCTCCACATCAATGCCGTCAGAAGCTAATTCGGCCTTGATCTCATCTAATGAAAGATCGCTGTCATCAGCGAGAATCGCATTTAGAGCTTTTGCAACTTTTTCTTGATTCGTGCTCATTTTGGTTCGCCCCCCTTGTTGTATTGGTCCAAGATCCTTGGGATAATTATTTTGAGTTTTTTTCGTAATTCATAAATCCGATCCACGGGTATCCCGGTCGCCTCGGACTGTTCCTTTAAATTTTCTGATCCATCTTGCACCGCCATCACAAGAAGCTGGAGTTCATCACTTTTCTGCACATCCGGTGCATCCAGAACCATACCGATCAGTTTTTCGTAATCCAGGCGGTACTCGGTCTCCACGGCCGGCCCAGCATCGTCAGCGACAACCGCCTCTGCCCGATCCAACGTAAGAGCTTTTGAATCTTTCCTGGCATAGATGGAGCTCAGCCAGCTCCTGACACCCTCCTTGAGCTGCGCCTCGATAGGCACGCCCAAGGCCAGCGTGCGCTCACCGTCAAAATACTTCCGCATCACCTCGTCTACCACCGTTTCGGGGTCTCGTCCTTGGGGAAGCATCTGATCCGGCGTCCAGCCGTATCGCGTCTTCGCGAGGTAAACGCAATGGCGGAGCATCGCGAGGCCGAGGCGGTCGCGATACTCCATCAGATGTTCCAATTGTTCCTTGGTCATACAGCAAGCTCTCTCTTATAGGCGGACGGGGGAAGAGATCTGGGGGAAAATTTTTCGAAAGTATTCTCCCGAAAACCC
>JAPLUJ010000561.1:0-8501 GCA_026397695.1 Verrucomicrobiota bacterium
GCGGATGGTGTCGGCCAATGCCAGCACCGCCAGGGCGGTGACCTCGTCGCCGACGCGCGAGCCCAGCCAGACGCAGGTTTTGCCATCGGCGTGCAGCGGTTTCGAGAGGGTCTCTAACATGGTTAGGCCGCTGGCCTCGAGTTCGCGGAACAAGCGTTCGCTGCCAGCCAGATAGCGGGTGCCATCAATCGTGGCTTCCGCGCCTTTGCCGGCGGTGGATTGGAAGTCGGTGGCCGCCGGCGGGTCGATGCCCAGCGCGGTGGCACTACGCACGATGGCATGGGCCAGCGGGTGCTCGGACTTCGCTTCGAGCGCGGCAGCGACGCGCAACAGCGCGAGGAGGTCGGCAGGCAGGGGACTGGCAACCGGGTGGATCCCGCTTGCAGTGACCACTTCTGTTAGGGATGGCTTGCCCACGGTGAGCGTGCCGGTTTTGTCGAAGGCAACGATATCGATTTTGGCCGCGCGTTCGAGATGGGAGCCACCCTTGATGAGGATGCCGCGCCGCGCAGCGCCGCCGATGGCGGAAAGCACGGTGGCCGGCGTGCTGATGACCAGCGCGCACGGCGAGGCCACCACCATGATCGTCATCGCCCGATAGAACGCGTGCGCGAAAGTGGCTCCTTGGAAAAAAGGCACCAGAAACACCCCGATGGTGAAAACAATCACCCCCATCGCGTAGTACTGCTCGGCTTTTTCCAGGAACCGCTGGGTCTTGGATTTTTCCGCCTGCGCCTCCGCCACCAACTTCACCATCCGCGCCAGCGTGGAATCCTCGGAGCGCTTGGTCACCCGCAGCTCAATGCCGCCGCTCTGGTTGAACGTGCCGGCAAAAAGCGCACTGCCGATGGCTTTGGCGACAGGCATGGATTCTCCTGTTAGAGAGGATTCATCGACGTGGGTGCTGCCTTCACACAGCACGCCGTCCACCGGGATTTGTTCGCCGGGCCGGACGATGACGATCTCACCGATTTCCAAATCTTCGACCGCGACTTTTTCGGTGCCCCCGGCGCGTTTTACCAGGGCCTCGCTGGGGCGCAGGGTGAGCAGCGATTCGATGGCCCGCTGGGTCCGCTCCATCGCGTGGCGCTGGAGCACGTTGGAAAAACTGAATAGAAACAGCAGCAAGGCCCCTTCGAAGGGCGCTCCGATGGCAGCGGCACCGAGCGCGGCAAGCACCATCAACACGTCCACATCCAGCACCCGCTCGCGCAACGACGCAAGCGCCGAACGCACGCCCTGCTGGCCGGCGAAAACATAGGCCCCGACATAAAGCAAGTGGTGTGTTAGAGGCCCGATGCCCGCCATCTTTTCCACCAGCAGGGAGACTATCAGAAACACCAGGCCGATCCCGCACGAGATTTCCTCGTTGAGATCCCCGGCGAGGATTTTTTGCGCGAGTGATCGTGTGATGGTGCCACGCGATGCCAAGGGCTTGATGGCAGCCCCGGTTTTTTGTAGGTCGCTGACAATCTGTTCTTCGGGCTCAACGTCGGAATCGAAGGTCACTGATAGCACCTTGCCGAGGTAGGTGGCGGTGGCCCGCCGCACCCCGGGAATGCGCCCTACTTTTTTCTCCAGTTTCTGGGCACAGGCCTCACAGGCGTTGCCATCCAGCCGGAACGTGCATTTGCGGATCGCGGATTCAACCTGTGAGATATGTTCATTGATAAACGAGAGCACGTCGCTTTCGCTCAGCACCGCCGGATCGAACACCACGTCAATGCTGGCATGGACCGGGTCCGTGGACACTTGGATGATCCCGCTGTGGTCGGCGAGTTCGTGATCTGGTGCATCCACACACAGCGGTTGGGGAGTATCGGGGTTCATCACAGAACGATTCTGCCATAGGCGGCGCGTGTCACGCAACCAAGCAGATTTTACACAATCCGCCTGCGCCCCGCTTGCAGGGCCAGTCTCCCGCTGGAAATGAGCCATCGGCCTCATCGTGCCCAACGCCCGTTTCAAGCCTGTTGGATCCGCGTCGCCCACTGCCTGACGATCCTCGCTTGCGTCACCGCCGCGTCCGTTCATAGTACGGCGCGTGAGTCCTATCACCATTGCCGCCCTCAAGGAACTCGCGGGAGAAACCCCCGTCGCCGCCGCCGTCCACGCGCAGCTCCAGTCCCGCACCACCCGCAAGACCAAAGCCGGCAAACCCTACCTCGAACTCGTGTTCGCGGATTCCACCGGAAATTTCCACCTCAAAATCTGGCCGGCCTCGCCGCCCTATCAGAATGCGGAAGCCCTGGCTGATGCCGCCGTCGTCCGCCTTGAAGGCAAATGGACCCAGAACTCCTATGGCATCGAGTCCCGCGACCTCGCCTTTCATCCGCCCGACGTCCGGGCGCTGGACGCGTTTTATGACGGTGATCCGGCCACCCGCGCCAAACAAGACCGCGACTTCGCGGATATCCAACAATTCTGCGACTCCATCACCGAGCCCCGCTTGCACGCGCTCTGCCAGCGGTTTTTCGCGCAGATGGGCGAGCGCTTCCGCCGCACCGCCGCCGCCAAACGCAACCACCACGCGCGCCGCGGCGGCTTGGTCGAGCACGTCGCCCAGATGATGCGTGCCGCCGACGTCCTGTGTCAGGTTTATCCCGAGCTGAACCGCGATCTGTTGCTCGCCGGGGTGTTGCTGCACGACTGCGGCAAACTCTGGGAGAACGCCTATCCGGAACACGGCTTCGCGCAAATTCTCAGCACCCACGGAGAAATGTTAGGACATATCCCGCTCGGCATCGAACTGGTCAACAAACTCTGGCGCGATCTGTTAGAGTCGCCGGCGGCGACCGCCTGGGGCGATCTCAAACCCAGCGCCGAAGAAACCCGCCTGCACCTCCTCCACCTCGTCGGCAGCCACCACGGCGAGCATCAATTCGGCTCGCCCGTGCTGCCGCGCACCCCCGAGGCCTTCGCCCTCCACTACATCGACAACCTCGACGCCAAACTCGAAATGATCCGCGATGCCTACGCCCAAGCCCAGGAAATCGCCCCCGGCATCTTCGAACGCGTGTTCCCCCTGCCGACCAATCTCGTCAGACCACTGGCTGCATTTGTCCCGCCCACCGCAGGGTTGGAGCGCGAGTCTCCAGACTCGCCCGCGAAAGAATAGGTCACAGAAAGGCCGCAGGAACACCGTTCCAGACTTCATGCCGTCCCTGTCAGGTCCTCGGCCTTCGATTGACTCGGCAGGCGGGGAACGCTACGCTCCATGCTTTCCAATGGTATTCCAAGAATCACCCAGCACCGATCACCACTTCCGCCGGGAGGATCGTACCCGCCGTTGGCAGCGCATCTCCGAACAGATCGAGGCGCATCCCGCTGATCTCCTCATCGCGCTCGACAACATTGAGCGCTGGCTGACACTTGGCCGCGTCAACCCCGCGCCTCTCCTCGAATGGCGCATGCGCATCCTCCGTGATTCGATCCTCGATACACTGCCCGCGGGATGGCGGGAACGTCTCGTCCCCGTGCCGGAAACCCTGGCCGCTTTCGCACTCGATCCCCACGACCTCGCCGCCGTCAAACTTCTCGTCGGACGGCCCAAGGATCTTGCGCTTGTCCAGCACCTTCACTCGGCAGCCCTGCTCCAGCCCGGCACCGTCCGCGAACGCATCGATCTCCTGAAGATCCCTGCCGAGCGCATGCCCCGGCTCCTCGCCTCGTTCCAATCGATCCTCGGCCCCTGAGCGCGATCAAGTTCCACGGCCCGGCCGGAAACCCAATCGCCATCCCCGCCGTTATATCAGATCCGGCCGTGAATCGATCGATGCCCAACGCCATAAGGAGCAGGGACGTCCCGTCCCGTCGCCGATGGAATGCGAAATGATGGCAAGCGAAACGCGGAGAGCGCGAAGACCGCAGAGGAAGACGCGGAGGATACAAGAAGTCCACGATGAGCATGGTTCTTCATATACAGTTCAGCGGGTTCCTTTGCAAGATTCACGCGCATCCAATTCGAAGAGGCTTGGGTTCTGGAAATCGAAATCCATCAGACGCTTCTTCGCCAATTCCACTGGCAAAAGTGACACATCCGTTCGTTGGTCATGTTTCAGATCGAGTCCATATTCCACAGCCACGCCAGCCTTGTCGGTGATCAAATAGCGGGCGTGAAACTTCTGCCCCCGATGGCGTTCCGACCAGCAGGCAATGGAGAGCGTCGTCTCCTTGGGGAACCAACCTTCGATAACGGAAATCGACCGGTTGATGAAATCCAGCGGATGCATATTGATACGACATATATCTTTTGTTGCATCATATTCGGGGCTTTTGGCATGAATATCAATATCAATGGTTTTGCGGTTCGAGTCTGTGAGAAATGACGCCAATTTCTTAAGCGTGTTCAGCCAAACAGACGCCTGTCCGTCCATCTCGGGAAGCGGGTTGAAGTAGGGATCAATGAATGTGATTCTCTTCGCGGACGTAATGAGCGGCCTGAGGTTCTCCAGGAAAACGTCCGGAGATTTCAGTGAATCCGCAACATGGATTGGAGCCCGGAGAAAGTCCGGGTATGCCTCTGGTGGGAAATGCATCCCTTGGTAGGAGTATTCCGGATGACAACAAAGGCCCGTCTCTGAACATAGAATCGCAGCAAATTCTCGTTGCTTATGCTCATCCCTGGCAAGCGATCTCCAAGGTTGCACTGGATCATGCTTGGATTGGCCTCTGGACCTCCACACACAACGATCCATGATTCGGTCAAGCCGCAATTCGATCTCTTTGGATTTCCCTGGCAACAATCTTGTTAGATGTTGTTTGACAAGAAGTTTCCAATTCTTTTCCTCCTGAATGCCATTCTTCCCTTTGGCAGGTAGTAGGGCCACCAACCGCCCATGCTCAAATCCGAACAACCGCTCAAGAAGTCCCAAATCCTTGAGGTCCTCAAACGACTCCGGGTCGATGGCGATTTCGTGATAGATCATCTCTTCAAAAAACTTCCTTTACCCGTTCGTCAAAGAACCCACCTGGCCATTCATCAATGAACTCGCCAAGTTCATTGACCCTTAACTGTTCGACCGTGGAACCATCCGCACCCGGCTGCACATACAGCACCGCCACATCCTCGGGACGTATCCCATTCGGACATGCCTTGCGCAATGCCTCCGGCCACTCCGCCATCTCGCCTTCCGTGGTCTCCCGGATGCGCCGCAGAATCCGCAAAATCAGATGCTCGCTGTGGGTTTCCAGCAGGAACGTGTTCTTGTTCTCACCAAGCGCGGACTCAATAAAGACGTCGCCGAGTTCGGCCTGGAGCTTGGGATGAATGTGTAACTCAGGCTGTTCTATGGCGATGAGCTTTTTCTGTTGGGCGTGCGCTTCGAGGATGATGGGAAGGGATTGACTGACGCCGACACCGACGTCCTGCAATGCCAGTCAAACATCGCGTTTTGTATCGTAAAGGCGCAACTGAAGATGGCCATCTCCCGGTAAGAGGTCTTTGTCCAAACCCGGTTCCTTCAAAGCTAACATAATGGCGTCCCGGACACCTTGATCTTCCGAAATAAAGAGTCTGGCAGCTTCATTTCCGAATACGACGATATCTTCTACGCCTCCCCAATCGTTTAAAGGGCCATAAGCATTATCTTCAGCTCTTTCTGTGAGCCACCAAGATGGCACCGACTCTTCCTTGTCAGCTTCTGGATGCTCCTCATAGTAATCGAACGTTTCATTGTTGGAAACAATAATGTCAGACTCGTAATCAACCATTTTCTTGAACAACGCGGGATGACGGTCGAGCCATTGCTTGCGGTCCGTGTAACTGAATGATGCCCAGGTGCTCTTGGCGTTTTCCACGGCATCTGATAGACTTCCTAGATCGCTTCCGGCTTCGACCTGGGCAAGAGCCCAAATGATGGTTTCCTTGGCTGTATCCACAGGTATCAACTCCCTGACCTTGACCTGATGATCGATGCCAAGATTTTTCAATGTGTCATTGATGCGATCACAGATTTCCGGGTGCTTGGCAAGCCAGTGCCATCCTGAGAGTTCGCAACTTTGAAGATCCATTGCGCGGTCAGGTATCACCCGAATCGGTGGGATAAACACAATTTCCTGAATGGACCGTCGGAATGCGGCGAAAACATCTCCGACAGCGGCGGGCAATTTCCCTATGGCGAATCGTTCAAGCTCTGGGGGAATGCCCTCTTTTGGAAAACCTCCGAACAGCACTGCCGGAGCATCATCATTTGGCTGTGAAAGGAATACTTTTGTGGGAAGAAATGATAGACTCACCATTTCATACATGGGGCCAAGTCCACACCATGATTCCAGGTGAGACTTTTCATCCTCGCTCAGGCACAGGGCCGGGTGGCTCCATTCAAATTCGGCATCGAATCCTGCCGATGGGGAGGAAGGTTGTTTCCGGATTGTGAGCAGTTTAATGTCGTCGGCAAAAAGATCACAGCCAATCAAAAACGGGGGCTGGTTCTTCTCAGTTCTCTCGCATGCGAAAACCAGTTTGAATTGCGATACGGTATCAAGCCACCGAGTTGAATCAGGATCAGGCGCGGGATTCTCAATGGTGATGGTGAATCTCAAGCGATGCATGCCAGACTTCCGGTTCAAGCATGAATCAAAACCACCCAGGTTCACGGATTTTCCCGCCAACGAGGGATTGAATACGTCAGTTTCCCCACAGGATTCGGCATGATTCAGCCACAGCAGCGAATGGAGCAGCGACGATTTTCCAGCGCTGTTAGGGCCGAAGACCAGCGTGATGGGCTTGATCGGGATGGTTTGGAATTCCTTGCCGAACGCCTTGAAGTTTGAAATACCGAAAGACTGGAGTTTCATGATTTGGACCGGGTTTGATGTTTCATCTCCTGCAACAGTTCGCGTGCCCCTCGCGCCACTTGGCGGCAAGGCAGCCATCGAAGGCACGATGGAGAAGAGTTTGAAAAAGAGTTACGAGTGATGGATGGGAGTGATGGGACGGCATGTCTGTCATATAGGGTAGATCAGTCGGGGTTGGTGCTCCGTGGGACTCTTCATCTTTTTTTGTGATCGCGGTTTGCAAGGCGCACGCGGGTCATGCGCTCGCGTAGTCCGCCCTGTTCCACGAACTCCTTCTCCAAGGTTTTAAGCTGCTGGTCGATGAGGAAATTGGTCTGGTGAATCAGGCAGATCGCGATGTTCGCCAGCACTTCCGGCGGGCGCGTCTCCATGAAATCACGATAGAGTTCGAACGTCTGGGGCGTTTTGCGCCCCAGACGGCGGACGAAACTCGCTTCTTTGGAAACCTTGTCCCAGATGACGTGATCCCGAACCCGCAGGAAATCCCGGTAATCAGCGAGCAGTTCTTCGAGGCTGGCACGCGCGACGTTGGTGAGCTTGATTTCCATTTCCTTGGAAGTCTGCGCGGCCTTGCTGCCTTCCAGGATGTTCTGTTTGCCGGAGCGCGCGGACTGGATCATTTGATCCACCGTGCGGTCGCCGCGCGAGAGATGCTTGTGCGCGAAACGGAACGTGATGTCGTAAATCACCTCGGCTTTCTGAAAGGAGAGCAGTGTCTGGTAGTCCCCGCGCGGCGGAAGCACCCGCTCGGGTCCCGGCTTCGAAGAATGGGAAGAATGGGACAAATGGGAGTCATGATTCCCATCATTCCCATGGTTCCCATTTGGCTTTTTGTCGCTCATGATCGGCGGGAGGTGCGCTTCATCTCCTACAACAGTTCCTCCGCGTGCGCCTCGCGCCACTTGGCGGTCAGGCTGCCGTCGAAGGCGCGGTGGAGAAGCGTTTGGAAGAGGGTTTCGAGGGTGGCGGTGGAGGTGGTTTGTTGATTCGCTGCCTTTTCGAAATGGGTAACTTGGACGGCGAACTTCTCTCGCTGTTCCTTCGGTGGAGTTGGGATTTGGAGAGCTTGGAAGGTTGACTTGTTGATGATGGGAAGTGTCGTGGAAGAAGCACCGATGTTCACCTCGACGGCGCGGGGCGAGCGCAGGACGCTGGAAAGCATGGCGACTCCCTGCTCGGTGAAGGCGTAGGGGAGGTATTTACGGTGCTGACCGCGCTTTAAGATCACAGTTTGTGATCTTAAAGCGCTGTCCATCTTATTTTCAGTGAGTTGGAACATGAAATCGGAAGGGAAACGGTCGGAGTTGCGTTGGGCAGCCTGGTTAATGACCCGCGTTTCCACCCCATAAAGCTCCGCGAGGTCCGAGTCGAGAATGACCTTTTCGTGGCGGAGGTAATGGACGAGCGGCGCGATTTTCTCGGGCACGATGAGGCCGCTGACGATGGCGGGTGGGCACTTGGCGGGGGATTTCTTTTTCGCGGGCATGGGGTGAACTGTGTGCATTCAAGCCGGTTTGCTACGGGCTTGCAATGTTGAAATTCGCATGTAGGATGACTGAAAAGTCATGTCACGCACACAGATCAAACTCAAGGGGCTATCGCTCGACCGCTTGGAAACGCTGTCCGGGATCGTGGCGCAGGGCGGCATCGCGCGGGCGGCGGGCGGGGATGCCAACCGGCAGAGCCAGTTCAGCCGGCAGTTG
>JAPLUJ010000561.1:8550-15655 GCA_026397695.1 Verrucomicrobiota bacterium
CGGTCGTCGTCGCCTGGCAAGCCGACGGCGGCGGCGCTGCGGGTTGTCCGGCAAGTGGATGAGTTCCTGCGGGAGATGGACATGGTTCGTGAGTCGGCGGGCGGCGGGCGGCGCACGGTGGTGTTCGGTGCCGGCGAGCGGATGATCCGCAGTTATCTGATTCCATGGGCCGCGAGGATTCGGAAGGAAAACCTCAAACTCGTTTTTAAAAATCTGACATCCAGCGCGATCCGGGCGGAACTGTTAGCAAGGCGCCTGGATTTCGGGATCCTGCGGCGCGAGCGCTGTCCTGAGGGCATGGAGCGTGTCGCGCTGAAGCCGATACCGATGTGCCTGCTGCTGCCGGCAAAGCTGGCGAAGGGACGGCGGAAATGTTCGTGGCAGGAGTTGGCAAAAATTCCGCTGGTTCTGTTGGAAGGCGACGGCCGATTCACGCGGTTTCTGCGCGAGCAGGCGTTGGCTGCGGGAGTCGGGTTGGATGTGGCGATGGAATGCAGCACCTGGACGCAGGTGATCGACGCGATGCGCGTGTGTGGTCTGGGCGGGTTCCTGCCGAAGGATCTGGAAAAACAATTTCCCGCGGGATTCGCGGCCGTGGTGCTGCCGGGATTGGCGGGGTTTGCGGAGGATTTTGTGATCGCGTGGTCCGCTGCGGAGGCGGAAAAACGGCCGGAGATCGGGCGCTTGGTTAAGCGCTTGGGAGGAAAGTAGGATCTTGACAGTGCGCTTGCGCCTGCCTAAGCGCACCGCAGACAACTGATAACCACTCCACCCCCATGCATCCCTTCCTCGCGCCCGATTTCCAAGTCCGCTGGTCCACTCTAACACCCGAAGCCATCGAGCCGGACATCCGTCACGCGCTGGATCTATCAAAGCGGGCGATCGAGGATATTTGCGCCCAGAACCCGGCCACCGCCACTTATGACAGCACCTTTCTCGCGCTGGAAAACGCCACCGAGGAACTCGACCGCGGATGGGAGCGCCTGAACCATCTGGACTCGGTTTGTGACACCCCGGTACAGCGCGAGGCTCTCAACAGGATGCTCCCGGAGGTCACGGATTTTTATTCTTCCATCCCTCTCAACGCCCGCCTGTGGGCCGTGCTCAAGGCGTTTGGCGAAGGACCGGGCTGTGCGCCTCTCGATTCTATCAGGCAGCGTTTCGTGATGGAAACCCTTGCCGATTTCCGCCAGGCGGGTGCCGACCTGCCGCCACACGCCAAAGAACGCGTCGCCGCCATCGAGGCGCAGTTGTCCCTGCTCACCAAGCAATACTCCGAACATGTGTTGGACTCGACCAACGCGTGGGAGCTGGTTCTAACCGACGCGGCGCAACTCGCCGGGCTTCCCGAGTCCGCCATAGCCGGGGCTGCTGCCAGCGCCCGCGCCAAGGGCATCGCCACCGACGGGCAACCGGCATGGCGATTCACCCTCCAGTTCCCGTCGATGTTTCCGGTCATGCAGCACTTGCACGATGACGCTCTGCGCCGCCACGTTTGGGAAGCCTCCATGCAAGTCGGCGGTTACGGCGCCTATGACAACACGCCGCTCGTCTGGCAGATTCTGGAGCTGCGTCATGAGAAGTCCGTCATTCTTGGCCAGCGCCATTTCGCGGATCTAACATTGCTGCGGCGCATGGCTAAAACCGGCTCCAGCGCGTTGGATTTCATTGAAAACCTGCATGCCCGCATCCGGCCCGCCTTCGATGCGGATTACCGCCAGTTGGCCCAATACAAGGCCGCCAAGACCGGCCAACCCGTCGCGGCCCTCGAACCGTGGGAGGTCGCTTACTGGGCCGAATGCCAGCGCAAGGAAAACTACGATTTCGATGACGAGGTGGTGCGTCCGTATTTCCCGGTCGATGGCGTGATGTCCGGCATGTTTGAAATCGCGGCCCGCCTTTTCGGGGTCACTATCCGTCAGTTGGAAACCGTTTGTCTAACACCCGGGTGTTCTCCATCCGCGCGCGAGAACCCGCCCGCCGCCGTCGAAGTCTGGCATCCCGAGGTTTCGTGTTACGAAATCCACGACTCGCACACTGCGGCCCATCTCGGATCGTTTTATGCGGATTGGCATCCGCGCGAGTCGAAACGCGGCGGTGCCTGGATGAACTCGCTCCACACCGGCACCCTTGGCGAGCCGCACCTCGGCCTGATCATCGGCAATATGAGTCCGCCCGTCGATGGCAAACCCGCCCTGCTCACCCACAGCGAGGTGAAAACCATTTTTCACGAGTTCGGCCACCTGCTTCACGGCATGCTCAGCCAGGTTCCGGTGAAGGCACTATCAGGCACCAACGTGCCGTGGGATTTCGTCGAGTTGCCCTCCCAGATCATGGAAAACTTCTGTTGGGACCGTCAAGCGCTCGATCTTTTCGCCCGGCATCATGAAACCGGCGCGGCCATCCCGGAAGTCCTCTTTGCCAAGATGCTCGCCGCGAGAAATTACCTCAGCGCCTCGGGCTTCATGCGCCAGTTGGCATTTGCCAAGCTCGATCTCGAACTGCACATCCACCTCGACGCTTGGCTCGGCAAGGATATCGACGCCGTGGAGCGCTCCATTCTCGCCGATTACCGTCCGCCGCTGAAATCCGAATCCCCCGCGATGTTGCGCCGGTTCAACCACATTTTTGGCAGTCCCACCGGTTATGCCGCCGGTTATTATTCCTACAAGTGGTCCGAAGTGCTGGACGCCGATGCTTTCAGCCGCTTCCAGAACGAAGGGGTTCTCAACCCGGCAACCGGCCGCTCATTCCGCGAACACATCCTCAGCACAGGTAACTCCGCTCCCGCAGACGAACTCTTCCGCCGCTTCATGGGCCGCGATCCAGAACCCGAACCGCTCCTCGTCCGCGCCGGCCTCGCCTGAGCTTATGCGGCACCCTACCTGCGGTATTGGTTTTGCGGCATCATGCCGAACTGTCCTTGCCCTTGTCCGGCAACCGGAGTGTTCCAAGGGATTTGGCTCGTTTCGGTTACCGGCCCTACCGGTTTTTTCTCGGGTTGTCGGACACATGAGGAAAATCCGAAACCTATTACCAAGGCGGCAAGCAGCAGCGAAATATGACGCTTCATGGGCCAACCATAAACCAAGCCCCGTAGCATGCAAGCCCGCAGTGCTTGGAAGGATAATTTTCCTGTCGGCGCGTCAGTTCGCGTTGGGCTTCATGAGCATCACGCGGTCGCCCGGTTGAATGCGCACGCCGGCGGCGAGACTGGAAAAATCAATGTCGGCAATCGTTTGGGTGGGTTCGATTTTAGACGGGCGGACGCGTCCGATCATCCGGCCGTCGCGCTTGACTATCAAGGTGGTTTGCGGCGTGAACCCGGAGTTCGAACCGGCACCGATAATCAGGTAACCCCAATCCTGATCCACGGCGGTGATTGCAGCTTCCACGGAATTCTGCGCGATGCGCGAATTGCGTGCGACATCCTTTTTCACAAGGCGATCCACCTCCGCACGGTTTTTCTCGAGAAGTTTTTCCGCAGCCCCAACAAGAGTGGTCAATTCCTCCATCTTTAACACCCGGGCTTTCTTGTCGTCTTCAATTTGCTGGATCTTTTCGGGCAGGGTTTCGAGGGTCACCCCCCCGCCAAGATCCTCGAGGATCTTATTGACTTCCTTGAGGGTCTTGTCCAGTTCTGCGAATTCCGCGTCCTGAGCTTTCAGGGTGGTGTCAAGTGCGGCCACATCGCGTTCCATGTTCGCTCCCGCAGCCTTGAGCGAGGCGATGCTTTGGGTCACTTCCGTACGTTTCTGTTGGGATTCGGCCAGCGTCGCCCTTTCTTTCCCAAGTTTGGTTTGTTCCGCGTCGGCGTTCGCGGAAACATCGCTGTTGGTGGCGATGGTCGTGCGGCGTTCTTTCTGCAATGCCTCGAACTTCACCGCATGCTTGTGGGTGAAAAATGCGGCACCGCCAGCGGCGAGAATGACAACACTGTAAAGAATAACTTTTTTCATGGGGATTCCGTGCAAAGGATTTTGGAAATTAATCAATCACTTGATCTCGGCGGCGGGTGGGGTGGCGGCGGCATCCGGCGTGGCAGCGGGCGGGGTGGCACCGGCATCCGGCGTGGCACCGGCATCCGGTTTTGCGGCGGGTTCGGCAGCTGGCAGTTCCTCTGCCGGTTTGGGTGCAACGACCGGCTTGGGTGCTGCGGCGGGTTTGGGCGCGATGACGGGTTTGGCTATAACCGCTGGAATGACCCGGTCGCCGACCATCAAGGTGACGTCTTTTGCAACGGAATCCGGGATGATGCTGGCGGACGCCGAGTTGCTTTCAACCGCAGACACGAGCAGTTTGGCGATGGTCACACCGCCACGCACCACATCAAGTGTGGAATTGCTGACCACCCCACCGTGGTTGCCACATGCAAGGGTGACGAACCCCCATGTCGGATAAATCGAACGAATCCGGGTGTTGAGTGTCGGCAGCGATTGGCCGCTGCTGATGATCTCGAACTTCTTCTTCATCGAATTGGCATGCGCTTCAGTCTGATTGTTCAGTGCGGTCAGAGTGGCGAGTTTGTCCGCAGTCGTGCTGATCGACTGGGCGAGTTCCTCGAGTTCGGCTTTGGTCGTACGCATTTTGGCCGCCAACTCCTTGATGTCACCGACGCGCGCGGTCTTTTCGCGGATTTCGTCGAGCTTGCTCTTGTTAGCAGCGGTTTTCGCCGTCTTGTCGGCAACCTGCTGCGTCAAATCGTCATTGGTTTTCTTCTGGGCTCCTTCGATGGCCCAGAGTTTAACAACTTCTTCATCGACTCCGGTGCGCTCCTCGAAGGTCGCGGCATAGTTGGCCTTGGCGAGCGCCAAACGGCCTTCAGTATAGCCCAGCTTGGCTTTTTCGTTTTTTTCCTCCACTCTCGGCTTGGCAGGGTCGGCCTTGCGCCCGCGTTCAAACGCAGCGGCCCGGTCGTTTTCATTTCCGGTGTTGGAGATCTCGGTTTCGTAGCGGGCTTTGTTCTGGTAAGCAACAAAACCCGCGAGAGCGAGCACAATGGCAGTAAGGATTCCGAAGACGTTGGCCATAGGGGTGATATTGTGAAACTTTGAATTCCGTGCGCGAACACTAGGAACTTCGCACCCATTGGCAATGGAAAAATTCACGCGTTTTCAAACTTGTTGGGCTTGGCTTTACAAAGCATCCACAAAAAGCCATCGCTGGTGGGTCCCATGAAGTCGATTCTCCGCGTTTTTTCGTACCTGCGTCACTATCCCTGGCTGGCGGTCGCTCAGCTTTTCTGCGCCGTGGGGATGACTCTGGCGGTTTTCGTGTTCCCAAATGCAACCGGCCATGTGATTGACAAAATCATTCCCGACCCCAGCCGACACGCTGAATTTATTTTTTGGATTGGCATCGCCCTGCTCGGGTTTTTGACCAAGGACGGCCTGAATATGCTGCGGATTTTCATCAACAACGCATTCGAGCAAAAGGTGATCTTTGATATCCGCTCGGATCTTTACGCGAAAATCCAACGTCTGCCGCTCCGCTGGTTCGATACCCGCCGCACCGGCGATATCATGACCCGGGTGGTCGAAGACGTGACCAACATGGAGCGCGTCCTGATCGATGGCGTCGAGCAAGGTCTGGTCGCGGCGCTCCAAGTCCTCGGAATCGGGATCTATCTGTTTTTCCTGAATCCAACGGTGGCGGCCTGGGCAACTCTGCCGGTGCCGTTCCTGGCGCTGAGTGCGTGGATTTATTCGACCCGCGGGCGTGACCGCTACCGCAACCAGCGTGACGCGGCGTCCGACCTCAACGCCCTGCTGCACGACAACATTTCCGGCGTGCGCCAGATCAAGGCGTATGCCGCGGAAACGGCCGAACATGCACGCTTCAACCGTTTTTCCGACCGCTTGCGGCGGACAACATTGCGCATGATGAAATGGTGGGCGGTGTATTCGCCCGGCATGTCGTTCCTGCGCATGACGGGTTACGTGCTGGTGCTCGCCTTCGGCGGCGCGGCGGTGATGCACGGCGCTCTAACAATCGGCGACTTCACGAAATTCCTGCTGTTCCTCGCGCTGTTTTACGAGCCGATCGACCGCTTGAACTCGCTCAACCAAATGCTTCTATCAGGCCGCGCTGCGGCAGACCGGGTGTTCGAGATTCTCGATGCCACGAACGAACCCAACGCCACCGAAGGCGTGTTGTTGCCGGATAAAATCGCCGGCCATGTGCGCTTCGACCGGGTGAGCTTCGCTTATCAGGAACAACCGACCCTGCATGCGGTCACCCTCGACGCGCCGCCCGGCCAAACCATCGCGCTGGTGGGCTCGACGGGCGCGGGAAAAACCACGGTGCTCTCACTGTTGGCGCGGTTTTATGAAGCCACCTCCGGGACCATTAGTATCGATGGCATTCCGATTCATACACTGGCGAAATCCTCGCTGCGCGAGCGCCTCGCCTACGTCACCCAGGAGCCGTTCCTGTTCAATGGAACCGTTAGGGAAAACCTGCTGCTCTCCAAGCGCGACGCCACCGACAGCGACCTGTGGCATGCCCTAACAACCGCCCACGCGGAGTGTTTCGTACGCGAGCTACCCGAGCAACTCGACACCAATGTCGGCGAGCGCGGCGTGAAGCTTTCCGGTGGCGAGAAACAACGGCTTTCGATCGCCCGGGCCTTGCTCAAGAACGCGCCGTTGCTGTTGCTCGACGAGGCGACCGCCTCGGTGGATTCCGAGACTGAACGCCAGATTCAGGAAGCTTTGGACCGCCTGATGAAAAACCGCACGGCCTTTGTGATCGCCCACCGGCTTTCCACCATCCAAAACGCGGATCGCATCTATGTGTTGGAGAAAGGTGCGGTCATCGAACAAGGCACCCACGCCACCTTGCTCGCCCAAGGCGGAAAATACGCCGAACTCTGCCGGAAATCGTTCCTCGCCACCGAGCAGACACTCTGAGGGCGCATCTCTGAAGGTGCATCTCTGAAAGTGCATCTGTGGTCCACTTTCCAGTCTAGTGTTCTGTCGCAGAAATAACTATTCATTTATGCCACCTTGCGTTTCTTGCGGTTCGTGCAGCCAGGGCTGATTTCTTCAAGCCGTTTCCGACACTTCTCAATCTTGGTCAGAATATCCTCGGCTGTGGCCGTCCA
>JAPLUJ010000522.1 GCA_026397695.1 Verrucomicrobiota bacterium
CCGGCCAGCTCGAAAACGAACTGCGGCAGCATGCGTGGATCCCGGTCGGAGCACCGCCCGACCTGCTAGGCCATGATCACGACCGCAGCCTGTGGTCGGCCCTGCTCCGCGGGCTCTCCCCGCTCCACCGCATCCTCGCCGAAGCCCCGGAAAATCCGCTGTTGAATTGAATGCTTTTGCCGCCAATCTTTTGTTAGAATCTCATCCATCGATGTCCGTCCCGCCGATCCTGTTCAGTCCCATGGATGAAATCATTGCGGAAATTGCCGCCGGCAAATTGGTGATTTGTGCCGACGATCCGTCGCGCGAGAACGAGTTGGACCTCATCGGGGCGGCATCCCTGTGCACGGCGGAAATGGTGAATTTCATGGCGCTTCACGGCCGCGGCCTGATCTGTGCGCCGCTGACCGCCGGACGCACCGAGGAACTCGACCTGCCGCAAATGTCGCGCCGCAACCACGAAGGCCAAAAGACCGCCTTTACCGTTAGCGTGGATGCCGCTCATGGCATCACCACCGGGATATCCGCCGCGGATCGCGCCCGCACCATTCACTTGCTGGCGGACCCGGATGCCCATGCGGACGCCTTCGTCCGGCCGGGTCATGTGTTTCCGCTCCGCGCTGCGCCGGACGGGGTGCTGCGCCGCGCCGGCCACACCGAGGCCGCAGTTGATCTAACACGTCTCGCCGGCTTGCCCGAGGCGGCGGTGATCTGTGAGATCATCCACGACGACGGCACCATGGCACGCGTCGGCAATCTCGGCTCCTATCAGAAACGCCACGGTCTCAAGGCCTGCACCATCACCCAACTCATCGAATACCGCCGCCGCTCGGAAAAACTCGTGGTGCGCGAGCAGACCGTCAAATTGCCCACGGATTTCGGTGAGTTCGACTGCCATCTCTATCGGGTGATCACCGACTCCAGCCATCACATCGCATTGAGCCGTGGCACCATCGATGCGGAGCATCCGACGCTCGTGCGGGTGCATTCCGAGTGCATGACGGGCGATGTTTTCCGCTCGCAGCGCTGCGACTGCGGCGCACAACTGGCGACGGCGCTCGAACTCATCGCCCGCGACGGCGGCATCCTGCTCTACCTCCGCCAGGAAGGCCGCGGCATCGGCCTGTCCGCGAAAATCCACGCCTACAAACTCCAGGAACAAGGGCTCGACACCATCGAAGCCAATGAAAAACTCGGATTCGCCTCCGACCTGCGCGACTACGGCATGGGGGCCCAGATCCTCGGCGACCTCGGGGTCCGGCGCATCCGCCTGCTCACCAACAACCCGAAAAAAGTCATCGGCCTCGAAGGCTACGGCTTGGAAATCATCGAACAGCTGCCGCTTGCCGTGCCCGCCAACCCGCACAACGCCAAATACCTCGAAACCAAGCGCACCCGGATGGGCCATACCCTCTGATTCGTAAAGTCTTTATTGCACTTTCCGGGCGCATCCGCAAACTACCCCTATGGAACTCGACCTTATCGACGTTCAGTTTGACCTCCGGAGCATCAAACCCCGCGAGTTGGAAGAAGCATTCGAAGATCCCTTCGCCGTGCGCTTCCTGCCGGATAACGAACGATCCGACGGCGCATCCCGCTACTACGCTCTCGGCCGTACCGTGGCGAACCGCTATTTGTTTTGCGCCTTCGGCACGGACGGCAAAATCACCCGTGTCGTCGCCGCCCGCGAAATGTCCGACTCCGAGCGCAAATTCTACGACCGCAAATACGCGGAATTCCGTTAGTTCCTGATAGAACCACCGCACTTCATAGCCACCCACATCATGCTCGCCATCACCCGTTGGTCCGACATCCCCGCATTCGCCGATGAGGCGGAAGAAACCCGGTATTGGGAATCCCACGAACTGGACGGCCGGCTCATGGCCACTTCCGTCCATCAGGCGGACACCCGTGAATCCACCACCATCACCCTGCGCTTCGATCCGCGCATGCTCTCGCGCATCAAGCGCATCGCCCGCTCGCGCTTCCTCAACTATCAGTCGATGATGAAACAATGGCTGGCCGAACGACTCGAAGACGAAATGCGCAAACTCTGAAGCGGTGATCTAACATACCATCACCCGAAGGCCTTGAGGAACCCCACCTCGATGGCGAGTGGTTCGAAAGCATTCGTTTCGAGCGTGCGGCGCAACGCGTCGAGGGCTTCCATGCGCTTGAGCAAGCGGCTGGCGGATTCCTCCTCGACGATGCTTTTCAACGCGGGTGCGGAATCCGGGAAATCCAGACCGCCGGATTGCATTTTCAAGCGCAGCAAATCCGCCATCCAGGCCATCAGCACATCAAACAAACGGTTACGGGCATCGAGATACTCGACCTCGGCGGCCGCCTTGTGGAAATCCTCGCGCCCTTTCAGCCAAGTGCCGTCCGTGGCATCCCGATAGGCCGCGGTTTCCTCCTTTTCGGCGGCTTTGGCCGTGGCCTCGGCCGCCTCGCGCGAGCGTGTTAGAAACGCGGCGAAGGTGGCTTTCAAATGCAGCGCGCCCAGCGGCGTGCCGAAGCCGCGGGTCGCCGCACGATTGAGCGCGGCGACCAGTTCGCCACCGCCGTCCGCCAACAACGGCATGCCACCTAACAGCGGCATCCGCACGCAGCGGGACAAGATCGTCGGCAACAGGCGCTGCGCATTATCCGTTAGGAGCAGCAGCAGGGTGTTGTTAGGCGGCTCTTCGAGGGTTTTGAGAAAGGCATTGGCCGCCTGTTCGTTCATGCGATCCGCCTCGGTGATCACGCCGACCTTCTTTCCAGATCATCCAACGGCGGGGTCACCACCGCCACCGGCTCGCCGAACAAATCCATGCCGCCACCCGAGTCCGCGCCGTTGACCAATTGGATGATGCGGGCGGCCAGCTTTTCCTTGCCAGCGCCGCGCGCGCCGCTGATGAGAAACGCGTGCGCCAGCCGGCCGCGCCCATGCGCGGATGACATCAACTCGAACGCCCGGTCTGCAAAATACGCCATGCGTGACCATCGTCACCAGACCGCCCCGCTGGCAATCCGAAAACCCGGCAATCATTCTCCCCTTGAATCCGGCGGCATCCCGCCAGACAATGCGCCCGTTCATGGCCACCGCAGCATTTCCAATTCCCGTCCTTCCCGACGCCACCGGCCACTTCGGCCACTTCGGCGGCATGTTCGTCCCGGAAACCCTGATGGCTCCGCTGCAAGAACTCGCCACCGCCTACGCCGCCGCCCAGACCGATCCCGCATTTCTAACTGAACTCGACGGATTGCTGCACGACTACGCCGGCCGGCCGACCCCGCTCTATTTCGCCCAACGCTGGACTGAAAAACTCGGTGGGGCGAAGATCTATCTGAAACGCGAGGACCTCTTGCACACCGGTGCCCACAAGATCAACAACGCCCTCGGCCAAATCCTCCTCGCCAAACGTCTCGGTAAAAACCGCATCATCGCCGAAACCGGGGCCGGCCAGCACGGCGTCGCCACCGCCACAGTGTGCGCCCGCTTCGGCATGCAATGCGTCGTATATATGGGCAAGGTGGACATGGAGCGCCAGGCACTCAACGTCGTGCGGATGCGCTTGATGGGTGCCGAAGTCCGTGCCGTCACTGCGGGGCAGGCTACCCTCAAGGAGGCGGTCAACGAAGCCATGCGCGACTGGGTGGCCAGCGTCGATCACACCCATTACATTCTCGGTTCGGCGCTCGGCGCGCATCCGTTCCCGATGATTGTCAGGGATTTCCAACGCGTCATCGGCGTGGAAGCCCGCCGCCAAATTTTGGCAAAGGAAGGCCGCCTGCCGGATTTGTTAGTAGCCTGCGTCGGTGGCGGATCGAACGCCATCGGCTTGTTCCACCCGTTTCTAGCAGATGAAAACGTGCGCATGATAGGCGTGGAAGCCGGCGGTGACGGGATCATTCCCGGGCGTCACGCGGCCCGCTTTCAAGGCGGCAAACTCGGCGTGCTCCAAGGCACCAAAACCTGGCTGCTCGCCAACGACGACGGCCAGATCCAACTCACCCACTCGGTGTCGGCCGGTCTCGACTATGCGGCCGTCGGTCCGGAGCATGCGTATCTGCAGGATATCAACCGCGTGGATTATACTTATGCCACCGATGCCGAGGCGCTGGCCGCCTTCAAGGAACTCGCTCACTGTGAGGGCATCATCCCCGCGCTGGAGAGCGCGCACGCCATGGCCCATGTCGCGAAAATCGCCCCCGGCCTGCCCAAGCACACCCTGATCATCGCCAATCTATCAGGCCGCGGCGACAAGGATGTAGAGCAGGCGTCGAGGTTTCTGCTCCCTTGAGCATAGGATGCGAGCGCCTGAAATCCAGGCATTTACGGGGCTATGACACGCAGGCGTCCGAAGATCCGGGGATTGACTCCACGTGGGATGAAGACTTGCACCCGGTCGATGCCAGTTCCGTAGAAGCCGGGATTTTCCAACACCTTGACTCCGCCCACCCCATCCATGGCATTGGTCCATGGCTCCACGAGGTTCGGGCTGTACTGCGCACCCGCAGTGATGCCCGTGGCGACGGATAGTGCGGTGCGGCGGTAGCTGAACAGGAAGTAGTTCGCGGCACCCGTGCCCAGATTCGTGTTGCGCGGTGGTATTGATGATGGCGGGATCGATCACAGCGGGGAAATACCCGTCAACCCATGACATATAACCTGCAGGGAGATGCAAAGGTTCCACGCCGACAGACGGGTAGCCCATCCAAGTCGGCGAAGTAAAGTCCGCTTTGTCAGTGGAGTAATACACCGTGAAACCACTGCCAACATAATCAAAAACAGATGCTCCCGTCAACGGGGCGTTGCCCATGAAGTTCGCGCTCGTCAGGCTGAAGCAGTAAGAGAATGCTTGATTCCCGATGCTGGTGATGCTGGCGGGGATGGTGACGCTGGTCAGGCCGCAGCCAGCGAACGCCCAGTCCCCGATGCCGGTGACGGTAAAGCCGTCAATCGATTCCGGGATGATCACGTCGC
>JAPLUJ010000164.1 GCA_026397695.1 Verrucomicrobiota bacterium
CAGCTGATTTGATTTCACAATTCGCACTTGTACGAGAAGTTATTGAAGCTTTTGATATGCCGATATTTGAGAAACCCGGCTTTGAGGCCGACGATTTGATAGGCTCGTTAGCGGAAAAAGTGAAGGGAGATAAATTGATAGAGACTTTTATCGTAACTGGAGATCTCGACGAATTACAGCTTGTTGATGAATCGACCAAAGTTTATACAATGAAGCGGGGTTTTACTGATACCGTTATATATGATCGAGCTATGATTGCCGATAGATATGGGCTTAGGCCAGATCAATTTGTCGATTTTAAGGCACTCAAAGGGGACCCGAGTGATAATATACCCGGAGTGGCAGGAATTGGTGAAAAGACAGCGGTTGGACTAATCCAGGAATATGGAACATTGGACGAAGTCTATCAGAATCTGGATAAAATAAAACCCGCAATAGCTATCAAGCTGACGGAAAACAAGGAAATGGCATATCTGAGTCAGAGACTATCAAAAATAGTGACAGATGTTCCAATTAATTTAAAGTTAGATAAATGCTGTACCCACGAATTTGATCGGAATAAAGTATTTGAGCTTTTCAGGCGCTTGGAATTCAAGATTTGCGGATTATTTATCTGCACGTCGGATATTTGTGCGTTTATTTGAGTCGCTTTTATGGTGGAAGCGTGTAGATTGCCGTCGTTATGGCAATCACGACGAAACGCACCCGATTTTCACGCCGCCTTCCCGACCACGTGACCGATGAACTTGTGAACGTACTTTCCGAGAAGAAAATTTTTGGTTTCAACGATCTGTTTGAGCGGGTTTTTGCAAATTTGAAGCTGCGCAATGCGGTGAGCGGCGGAGAGGAGATGCTGCGTTTGCGGGCCTATGAAAAACTGCAGAACCTGGTGACGCGCGGTTTGGTGGAAAAGACCGGCAAGGAATACAAGGGGACGGTGCGCGTGCATGAGGCTTCGAGCAGTTATGCGTCCGCGCAGGAAGCCGCCGCCCGCGACATGGATTGAGGATAGCTGAACATTTTTGAAATTCCCGGGTTGTTATTGAGGGTCCGGGGATTATATCCACGCAATCCGCGATACGGTCACTACGGTTCGCACGATACCCACGGATTCCATGCCCGCAGACTATCTACCGGTTTTATTCCAAGTTATCATCGCGTTGGGATTTGCCGCCGTGGTGCTGGTCATGAGTGTTGTTTGCGGGCGCTCCGCCAAGCGCAATGCGATCAAGGACAGGCCGTATGAATGCGGCATGTTACCCGTCGGTGAAGGATCGCCGAGGTTTGCGGTGAAATTCTATCTGGTGGCGATGTTGTTCGTGCTGTTTGATATCGAGGTGGTGTTGATGTACCCGTGGGCGCTGCAATTCCGGGATCTCATCGTCCATGGGCCGACGGTGCTGGCCAGCATGGCCGGCTTTGCGGGCATCCTCGCGGTGGCCTACGTGTATGCGCTGAAAAAAGGCGCGTTGCACTGGAAATCCTGAACTCCCGGATCACATCCGTTCCGGGCAGCGGATGCCTAACAATCCGAGGCCGGCGGTGAGGATTCTGGCGGTGAGTTCGCACAGCGCGAGGCGGCTGGAGCGGACGGGTTCATCGGACTTGAGGACCGGGCAGGCTTCGAAGAACGAGTGGAACGCGCGGGCCAGTTCCAACAGATAGTTGGCGAGCAGGTTCGGACGGAAATCGTCTAGCAGAATGGGCAGCAACTCGCCAAAACGGGCATGCAGGCGGGCGAGGTGGATCTCCTCCTCCCCGGTGAGCGTGATGTCCGCCGCGCTGGCGTCGAAGGGCGCGTCGAGCTTGCGGAAAATCGAGCGGATGCGCACGGACGAGTATTGCAGGTAGGGCGCGGTGTCACCATGCAGCGCGAGCATGCGGTCCCAGGCAAACACATAATCGGTGAGGCGGTTCTGCGAGAGTTCGGCGAATTTCACCGCGCCGATGCCGACGATGTGCGCGATTGCGGCGGCTTCCCCGCCCTGCATGTCAGGGTTTTTTTCGGCGATGATGGCGGCGGCACGTTCGACCGCTTCGGTGAGCACGTCGGTGAGTTGCACGTTGTCGCCAGTGCGGGTTTTCATCAGTTTGCGGTCCTCGCCGAGGATCGAGCCGAAGGCCACATGTTGGAAATCACCGGTGAGTCCCCAGCGCGCGGCAGCCGCGAAGATCTGGCGGAAATGGAGTTGCTGCGGCGTGCCCACGACATACCAAATGTGGTCCGCCTGCCACGTGTCGATGCGGAAGCGGATCGTCGCGAGGTCGGTGGTGGCATAGAGGAAGCCGCCGTCGGCCTTGCGGATGATGGCGGGGTTGTCGGTCCAGCCGTCCTCCTTGTGGACCAGGAAGGGATCGTCCTGCGGATTGTTAGATCCGTCCGAGAAGATGCAAATCGCGCCGTTGCTCTCGCGGGCGATGCCTTTTGCAAGAAACTCATCGACCAGTCCGGCGAGGCGATCGTTGTAATAACTCTCACCCAGCCAGTGGTCGAAGCGGACATCGAGCGTGTCATAGATTTTTTGCAGGCCGCGTTTGGAAACCTCGATGCACTGCCGCCAGATTGTTAGATTCTGCGGATCGCCGGCCTGGAGTTTCACCAACTCGTTCTTACACATTTCCAGCACCCCGGAATCCTCCTGGGCGGCGGCATTCACCACGCGGTAAATGCGCACCAGTTCGGGGATTGGATCGGCATCGAGCGCGGCATGATCTAACAATGTTTTCCAGCCATGGAGGATCATTCCGAACTGCGTGCCCCAGTCGCCGATGTGGTTGTCCGCGATGACCGTGAAACCGAGGAAGCGGGCGATGCGGCAGAGCGCATCACCGATGATTGTCGAACGGATGTGGCCGACGTGCATCGGCTTGGCCACATTGGGCGCGGAGAAATCGATGACCAC
>JAPLUJ010000448.1 GCA_026397695.1 Verrucomicrobiota bacterium
GCACCTTCATCTGGCGCTGGCTCATCGCCGAATTGGTCGCATTCGCGGATTGGTGGAAGCGCTCGGTTTGAATGTGGCGCGCCTGCACGACCCGTTCGCGGATGGTTGCGGATTTCTCGCCGGTGGCGGCGTTTGCTGATAGTTCGCGGAAGTCCACCAGCGGCACCTCCACATGCAAATCGATCCGGTCTAACAATGGACCGGAGATGCGTTGCCGATAGGTTTCGATCTGCCGTGGCGAGCAGCGGCACTGGCGTTTCGCGTCGCCGTAAAACCCGCACGGGCACGGGTTCATCGCTGCGACTAACATGAATCGCGAGGGAAAGGTCAGCGAGCCGACTGCCCGCGAGATCGTCACGTCGCCATCCTCGAGCGGCTGGCGCATCACCTCGAGGGTCTGGCGGCGGAACTCCGGCAACTCGTCGAGAAACAACACGCCGTGGTGCGCCAGTGAGACCTCGCCCGGTCCGGGATTGGTGCCGCCACCTAACAAGCCGGCGTCCGAGATCGTGTGATGCGGCGCGCGGAACGGCCGGGTGGTGAGAAAGGCGCGCTTCGGGTCTAGCAGGCCGGTGATTGAATGGATCTTGGTGGTTTCGATCGCCTCGTCCTCGGTCATGTCCGGCATGATGGTGGGAATGCGTTTGGCGAGCATGGATTTACCGGTTCCCGGCGGCCCGACCATGAGCAGATTGTGCGCTCCCGCCGCCGCCACTTCGAGGGCGCGTTTGACGAAGTGCTGGCCGCGGACCTCGTCGAAATCCACCTCGTAAGACCGGTGGGAGTTGAAAAACGCCTGCCGGTCGAGGTGGAATGGCGGAATGACGAGTTCTCCTAACAGAAAGTCCCAAGCGTCCTTCAGGCACCTGATAGGAAACACCTGGATGCCCTCGATCACTGCGGCTTCCGGGGCATTGGCTTCGGGGACCAACACGCGCAGCCGCCCGCGCCTCTTGGCTTCGAGCGCGATCGACAGCACCCCTTTGACCGGTCGCACCGCGCCATCGAGACCCAATTCGCCGACCACGCAGCAATCGTCCGCATTGAACGGTTTGGTACGGCTGGCCGCCACCATTGCCAGGGCGATGGGCAGATCGAACGATGGACCTTCCTTTTTCAGATCGGCGGGTGCGAGGTTCACGGTTTTCACCCCGTCATCCAAAAACAGCGCGGAGGCACCGATGGCCGAAATCACCCGTTGGGAGGATTCACGTACCGCCGCATCCGGTAGCCCGACCACGATGATCATCGGTTTGTCCGCGCCGCGGGCATTGACCTCGACCTCGACTTCCTGGGCCTCCACTCCGCGCAACGCCGCTGAAAATAGACGGGTAATCATGTGAACAGCGAAACCTTGCGCATTTCATCCACCTCTGGCAAGCGGAAACAACAGGAAATGCTCACTCACACCCACCGCGATGCATGTCGCCAGATCTATCATGTTTACGGACCGCCGGTGTCGGTGTCCTTCGAGGACCCGGAGCGGGCCACGTTGAATGGGTTGAAGGGGAAGATATGTTGGCCGGGGCCGCGGCCGCCGGGGCCTTGGATGACCACATAGGTGGGCAGGAGTGTTCCGTTAGAGCGCTCTTCCGTTTGTTGGGTGATCGATTGGTTGACGAGATCCTCGGCTTGCTGCGGGAGCGGGCCTAGCTTGCTGCGACCGGCGAGGTTGGAGGTGGCTACGAGTTTGGCGAGGTTGATGATGATGGGTGCGGGGATGGTTTGGCCGTTGGGGTCCATGACGACCATTTGGCCGGCGGGCACGTTGACCGAGCCTTTTTTACCCTTGAGGGAAAGCTTGGCGACGCCCTCGAGGGTGATGAACTTGAACCACTTGTTAGGGCTGTATTCCAACATGGTGGTGGTGCCGGTGATGGCGGCGGTGACGGTGGCGGTGCGGATTGTGGCGCCTCCGGCATTTTTCGGCACTTGGAGCAACAGCGTGCCTTGGCCGATTTCGAGATCGCGCGTGCCGGAGCGGAAACTGAAGACCGAATTGGCGCCGACGCGGGTGAGCGTGTTGTCTTGAAACACCAGTTCGGTGCGCGACTGGCGACCGGTGTGCAGCGATGCATTGCCGACAAGCTTGTCACCGATATTGGCGGGGCGGCCGTCGGTCGCTGGCTGATAGAGCCGCACATCATTGACGACTTTGGTCACTTCGGCGGAGCGCAGCGCAGCGGCGTGGGCGCTGGCGGGCAAGACGGCGGCGAGTGTCGGGATGAGGAGGAAACGGGCGTTCATGGTGCTTGGGGAAAAAGGGTGGGGTTGGGATCAGAAGAGGAAAGACACGCCGGCACCTATGCCACCGGTCCACGCTGTGTAGTCATTGATGTCGCCAAAAGTGTTAGAATTGTTGTCGCCGTAGAACACCGAAAGGCTGGCACGGGCGTCCTTGGTGAATTGCCAGACCAACTCGAGCGACACGGCATTTGTCCAGTCGTGGCGGTCACCGTCGAAATCGAATTTGGAGAGGCGCCAAGTTGCGAGTGAGTAAAGGTTATTGGCGAAGAAGTAGCGGTAGGACGCACTCAGGGCGTATTCATTGCGTTCGAGGTCGTTGGGTTTGGCGGTGAAGTCGAAGGCGACGTCGGTGCCGAGTGTCAGTTCGTGGCGGGGGCTGGCGAAGACGGTTTTTTGGGCACCCAGGCGGATGCGCTGAGCCCAGTAGTCGCTGTCGGCGAGCGAGCCGCTGGTTACTCGTTGGTATTCGTAGCGGCCGAAGACGAGCAAGTCATCGAGTTGGGGAATGAACTTGACCACGCCGATGGTGACGCCGGTGTTTTCGTAATCGAAAGCGGTCGAGTTGTCGAAGCGGACGATGTCCTGATAGAGCGCGAAGTCCCCGAACCAACCGCCAGCGATGCGAGGGCGCCAGGCGACGCTGCCGCGGCACAGCCACATCCACGCCGGTTCATCGGTGGCGGCGGTGGCGGACGGGGCGTTGTCGGTGCGGTAGAAGGCGGTGGAGAAATCGACCACGACGGGAGAGCGGCCGGAGTAAGGCGAGAGAATTTCCTGTACCCCAATATCGGAATCCGACGGGGAAAACGGGGCGTAATCCGACGACTGTTTGACATCCTGATAGTTCGCGGCATCGGGCAACTGGTGGCCGAGACCGAGGAAGCCTCCTTGGGTGGAGGCAGGGATTTCGGCGGACGCGACGGAGGGCATGGCCATGGCTGCGAGCCATGCGAGGGCGTAGGTGGATGGTGATTTCATGACAATACGGCTTTCAAGGCTGGCGGACTCTATGCTAGGCATTCGGCCGGTGACGAGAACTATTTTGGGAAATATATTCAGATGGCGCGGGCGTGGCGGCGCCTGTTTGGCGGCGTTAGCGGGTGGCTTGGTGGTGATGATGTTAGGCTTCATTCCGATCCTGGACAACTTGTCGCGTGATTTGGACCGGCGTTTCGGCGACTGGGTGCTGCGGATGTCGGCGGGGTTGCCGGAGCGGGACGATTTCGTGTTTCTGGGGATTGACGATGCGAGCATGACCTTGGCGGGCTTGGAGGAGGACATGGTGGCGGCGGACCAGAACCTGTCGCGGATGCGGCAGCGGTTTCCGTGGGACCGGCGGATTTGGGGTGAGGCGATCGAGCGCCTGACGCAAGCGGGTGCGCGCTTGGTGATTTTGGATCTGGTGATGAGCGAACCCACCCAGGACGCGGAGGACGACGGCTTGGCAAAAGCGATTGCACGCCATCGCAACCAGGTTTTGTTAGCGGCGACCTTGGCACCGGTCGGGGGTGAGCGGACGGACACCCAGTTTGCGCTGACCGAGCCATTGCCGGATTTCCTGAGTGCCAGCGACGAACCACAGGGATTCGGCTACGCCAATTTCCGGCCGCACCGGGAGGACGGAATCGTGCGGGAAGCAAATTACACCACCACCTTGAGTGAGGAAAACGGCCAAGCGGCGGAGCGGGGTGAGCCGGTGTTGCGATCCTTGGCGGCAGAGGCGATCCGGATGTTAGGCGGGACCCCGCCGAGCGGGCACCAAGAAATCCGCTGGGCCTTGTTCCGCGCACCGGGCGCGCCGCGTCTGCGCGAGGGCAACGCGAGCGAGACCTACACGCCGCGCAGCATCCGCAGCATCTTCGTGCCCGACGAATGGCAGCGGACCTATCAGAACGGCGGTTTCTTCCGCGGCAAGGTGGTGATGATAGGTCCGGCGGCGCCACGGTTCCATGATTTTCATTACACGCCCGCAGGGATGGTCAGCGGGCCGCAGTTGCACCTGCACGCGATGGCCAACGGCATGGCCGGTGCCACGGTGCGGCGATATGGACTGGAGAATACCAGGACGCGGAGCTTGCTCTGCGCTGTGGCGGTGATATTGGCGGTGGGGTGGGTGAGTTGGGTCCGCAAGCCGTTGGTATCGGCGCTGGGCGCGGTGGGCTTGATGTTTCTGCTGACGGCGGCTGCCGCCGTTTGGGGCGTGCTGACCTTCCAACTGATTTCCATTTCGTTAGGTTTGGCGGCATTCGCGACCGGTTCGGTGATGGCGCAGAGTTACGACCTGGTTTTGGAACGCCTGGCACGCGGGCGCTTGACCCGCGAATTCCGCCGCTTTGTTTCGCGCGACTTGGCGGACGCCATGGTGGCGGACCCGGGAAGATACGAGCAGGTGGCAAGCGGGCGGCGGCGGCGGGTGGTGGTGTTGTTTTCCGATGTGCGCGGGTTCACCATGCGCTCGGAGCACACCCAGCCGGAAGCATTGGTGAGCCAACTCAATGAATATCTAACAAAAATGGTGGCGGTGGTGTTCCGGCATGCGGGGACCTTGGACAAGTTCATTGGCGACGCGGTGATGGCGCACTGGGGCGCTTTGGACGACGGCAATGACCGGACGCATGCCCAACAGGCATTGGCCGCCGCTGCGGACATGATCGCGGAACTGGAATTGCTGAACGCAAAATGGCGCGCGGCGGGCAAGGATCCGTTCAAGATCGGGGTGGGGATTCATTTGGGCGAAGTGGTGGCCGGGGAAATCGGCTCGCCCGAGCGGACGGAGTTCGGGGTGATCGGCGATGCGGTGAACCTAGCCTCGCGCATCGAGGGGCTGACCAAATACTTCGGAGTGCCGTTGCTGGTTTCAGGCGATGTGTTCGAGGCGGCAGGATCACCGGCGGCGTTCCGACCAGTGGCCAAGGTGCAAGTCAAGGGGCGGGCGCAACCGGTGGCCTTGCACACCTTGCCGGGCAGTGACGTCGGCGTTTCGTCATACGCGGCTGGCTTGGAGCGGTTCGAGGCGGGCGACTTTGCAGCGGCGGACGCATGCTTCGCGCGGGTGCTGGATGAAGTTCCCGGCGACGGCTTGGCGGTGGCGATGCGGGAGTGGGCGCAACGGTTGCGGGACGAACCGCCTGAGACGTGGAACGGCGTGATTGTCATGGAAACCAAGTAACCCACTTAGCTTGTGGGGGGGGGCATGCCTGAGTTGGGCGGCACGCGTGCCGCAGACCGCGTGGGAGGGGGGGTGAAGAAACGTTTGATGGCGGAGAGAATCCCGTCAGATACGTTCTGGTTTACGGGTATGGGATGGGCACTGGCCGCGAGTCCCTGTTTACGTTTGGCAATGATGTGGCTTAACGCTTCGACCAGAGCAGGGTTGGTATCAAAGATCTGCTTCATGGCGGCGTGGCCTATCTCCAGCACTTTAGTTTCTTCAAGTGCCACGATATCGGAGGTGCGTGGCTCACCGGTCAACAAGGCCATTTCCCCAAAGAATGCTCCTTCACCCAAAGTGGCAACAGAAGAGCGGACATGACCGTCTTCACTGAGTTGCACGCTCACCCGCCCGTGATGGATGACGAACATGGACGAGCCTGGATCCCCGGTTCGTATGATCATCTCTCCCGGCGCGTAAACATGACTTGTGACCGCCCGCGCAAGCATTGCGGTTTCTTCCCTTGAGAGGGGCGTGAAGATATCGACTGCCGCCAGCCGTTCAAGAATCGCTCCGGCGTCGTCATCGCCGTGTCCCGGGTGGGGTTTGCGTTCCATCAGCAGGGTGCGCGTTGGATAGGCGAAGTTAAGGTTGGCGCGACGGAACGCATACCAGATCCGCTGGCGTATCAACGCGTCCGTGTCTTCATGTCTTGTATAGTCCTCCGGCCAATACTTGACTTCATACTCCACCCCGCTGTCACCGAGGTTTCTGATGCGCACCACGGGAGTCATGATCCGTGAGATGTTGTCAACCGCGCGAATCGCTTCCCTGACCACATGGATGGTTTTCGCAGGTGAGTCGGTATACAACGTGTTGAAGAATACGCAGCGGGCATTGAGATTGCTGTACGGGCAGACTTCGATTGGCTCCCTGGCCGCCGTGTTGTTATTGATCAATATGACATGGTTGGCAAATGTTCGGATCTTGATTGCGCGCCAGGTGATCTGTTCCACGGTACCCGTGTGCCTCAGGGCA
>JAPLUJ010000180.1 GCA_026397695.1 Verrucomicrobiota bacterium
CTGGGCCAGGTGGTTTGCCGGCCGGGCGTGCCGGATTGCCTGCGGTGCCCGGTCGCGCGGTTCTGTGGCACGGACGAACCGGAACGCCTGCCCGTGAAGCACCGGAAAATCCCGAGCACCCGGGTGGACGAACACGCGCTGTGGATACGCGATGACAAGGGACGGCTGCTGCTGCACCATGAGGGCGGAAAGCGCCGCACCGGCCTGTGGAAACTGCCGACCCGTGATGCCCCGGAGATCTCACATCTATCGGTTCTGGCGGAACATTGCTACACGATCACCCGCTACCGGGTGACCTTGCGGGTGCATGATGGAATCACACTTGGCCCGCGCTTCCGCCCGTCCCGCTCCGAATCCTGGCGGAAACCCTGCGAGGTGCCCGTCCTGGCGATGGCCGCACCCTTCCGGCGGGTCATCGAACAATTGTTGGAGAATTCTTGAAATCAGGTGTGACGCATCCGCCTGTTTGTGTTTTGCTCCCTGCGAATGGATAGAATCACGCGGTTATCGATAGTTCTGTTAGCGGGGTGCCTGGTTCAGGCGTGTTCGGTGGCACCGCAGCCCGATCCGAGGGTTCCCGGAGCGGTGGCCCGCCGGATCGTCGCCCAGCGGGCCAGCGCCGTGGTGGTGACGGATCGGGACGACTTGAGCCGCTGGATGAACCGCAAGTGGGTCACATCCCACACCGCGCACGACGCGGATGGCGGTTCGGCGGCACCGATTTCTCCGGACGGGTATTTTCTCACAGCCAATCATGTGTTGGCGAGGATGACAGGCCGGAAAGTGTTTGTCATCCATCGTGACGGGGCTCGTCTGGCTCCGCGGCAAGCCCGGGTCGTCTGGCGGTCCGAAGGGGCGGATCTGGCATTGTTGCACATCCCCATCACAACCCCGTATTATTATTGCTGGACCCCTCCCAACCGCTGGCTGCCCGAGGGCAGCCTGGTGATCCACGGCGGCATTGCCACCGGCTTCAAATGGCAATGCGGAAAACTTGGAACCCCGCTGGCCCCAGAGGGCTCACTCACCGGTAACCGGAAATTCAAAATCGATATCCCGTTGCAACCCGGTGACAGCGGCGGTCCGGTGGTGGACGCGGATGGCGCGCTGGTCGGCATCAACTCGGCGGTCGAGTTCCTCGTGCCCATGGAAACCGCGTTCTTCGTCGATTCCGAAGCCAACCGCCCGAACACCCGGATGATCGATTCCTTGCTGCGCATGGATCGCGCCCGCAATAGTCGCGGAAATCCCGCCGTAGAATGAGCTCATGGAGAAACGCTCGATGGCATGGGGGCGCGTGCTCCGCGGGATCGGCGGCGGAGCGGCGGCTTGTTTCCTGTTAGGATCGTGTGCGATTTTCGACAAGTCGTGGATGCCGGGAAGTGCCGCGTCGGCGGCGCAAAACCAAATCATGTTGGTGCGCAAGGAACCGCCCTCGTTCGGCTTCAGTCGTTTGGCGACGCGCTCGAAAATCTATCCGGACCTCGGGCTTTTCATGCAGCAGCGGGGGCTGCCCGACTTTCTGGCGGAGACCGACGGCACGCAGGACCGGCATTACTTCATCCTTTACTACCTGCGGGAACGCAAGGCATTCGCATGTAGAACCCGCCCGGGCCACGCGGGGGCGCTTGAGTTTGCCGGGCCTTACCCGATCACCGCCCGGGAATACCGCCTGCTGGATGGCTTCCGCCGGGGGAAAGTGCCTGGCTAAGGACGAATACGACGAGATCCCAAACAATTTTTTGCCGTTTGGGAAATTCTTTCTTGCACGGCTAGGGGGAAGAGATAGGTTAGCTGGCATCACGGTGGATTTGCTGCCGTGACCATCATAATCCGGGGTATTCGCCCCATCCATAAACAATCCATTACACACCAACAAACATGAAAACGAATTCAAGAATGCATCGGGGTTTCACCTTGGTGGAACTCCTCGTGGTTATCTCGATTATCGCCACGCTGGCGGGAGTCGGCGTGCCGGTCATCATCAGCAAAAAGAAAGACGGGGACCGCGCCCAAGCGACCGCCAATATCAAGGAAGTCGGCTTGGCGATGTTCACCTTCGAACAAGACTATGGCAGCTATCCATGCAACTCCACCGCCGTCGAAGTTAGAAATAACAACCCGGAAACGAGCCTTGCTTTCGGTAGTTCCTCGTCTAACGATTTTTTCCGCCAGTTGATCGCCGCAGGCAGTATCGACTCGGAAACGTCGTTCTATGCCAAGACCCCCTACACAAGGAAGCCGGATAATGTCATGACCCAGGGCAAATGTCTTGCGCCGGGTGAATGCGGATTCGCCTATATCATGGCCACCATGACCGAACCGTTGAGCAGTTCCGGCAACTCCCGCCGTCCGTTGCTCGTGGCTGCCGTTTTCAACGGATTGACCAATGGCACCTTCGATCCAGATATCTATGCCAAGAAAGCCGTGATTTTCCGCATCGACACCAGTGCCACTGCGGAAGCCATCAGACCGTCCGACAAGAAAGTGCTGGTCGGTGGGGGTAAAACCCTCATGCAAGGTGGTGACAAGGACACGGTATGGGGCTCTGACGTCAACCCGGTGATCAAGGCTCCCGAGAAGAACCGCGCCAACTTCGCCAACAAGATAGATAACCCCAACACTCCCTGATCCGACATTCTTTTTCCCCGACCGGGAGCCCGCATGGGCTCCCGGTTTTTTTATGGCTTGGAAATGAAATCCACTTGCTGTTCGTACGCGGTTTGCAGGCTCATGCCCTTCATCCATGCGATCCATGAAAGAATCATGGCACTTGTTCCGTTCCCTCAACGGGCGCGACCCGGCACCCCCGCAAATCACTGAAATCATCATCCCGACATCCCATGCATCGTTTATTCCTCACGACGGCAACGACCGTCATTCTGCCGCTAGCGCCAGCGATGGCGCAGACCACCGTGCCAGCAACGCCCGGAGCTAACAGCTTCTACCCGGCCAATAAGGCGCCGCTGGTGCAAAACGCCTACAGCATCCTGCCCCTGGGAACGGTCATGCCGCAGGGCTGGCTCAAACAACAACTCAACATCCAGGCCAAGAGCCTCACCGGCAATCTGCCAAAATTCTGGAAAAGTCTCGCCCCCGATAGCGGCTGGCTTGGCGGCAAGGGTGAAAGCTGGGAGCGAGGACCCTACTACACCGACGGCATGGTGCCCCTCGCGTTTCTCACCCAAGACCCGGAACTGCTGGAGATGGCCCATAAATGGGTCGCCTGGACGCTCGATAACCAGCGTCCCGATGGTGCTATCGGTCCGGTCAAATGCACTGACTGGTGGCCGCTCGGGTTGATGTGCAAGACCCTCACCCAATACCACGACGCCACCGGTGACCCCCGCGTGATCCCGGTGATGACCAAGTTCTTTGCTTATATGAAGACGGAACTGCCGAAGCGTCCGCTGCATCAATGGGCGAAAATGCGCTGGGCCGATACCGTGTTGAGCGCCATCTGGCTCTACAACCGCACCGGTAACCCCGAATTGCTCGAAGTGTCGAAAATGCTGATGTCCCAAGGTTTCGACTATGCACAACAATTCTCCAACTTCGAACCCTATAGCAAGCCCTCCAAAAACTGGAACCTCGAAAACCATGGCGTGAATGCCGGCATGGCCTACAAAACCCCCGGGGTTATGTTCCAACTAACAGGCGAGGCTAAATACAAACAGGCCGTCTATGACGGCATCAGCAACCTCGACAAATATCATGGCCAGGCGGGCGGCACGTTCGCCGCCGACGAATGTTTCGCGGGCCTTAGCCCGACGCAGGGCACCGAGTTGTGCTCCGTTGACGAGAGCATGTTCTCATTCGCGAACCTGATGGCGATGTTCGGCGACCCGCTGATGGGAGACAAACTCGAGCGCATGAGCTATAACGCGTGGCCGGCCACCTTCAGCCCGGATATGTGGGCGCATCAGTATGACCAGCAGGCCAATCAACCGATTTGCAGGAGATCCCCGGAAAGATGGTTCATCACTAACAAAGGCGAGGCCAACTTGTTCGGCGTGGAGCCTCAATTCGGCTGCTGCACCGCCAACATGCATCAGGGTTGGCCGAAATTTGTGAGACACCTGTGGATGGCGACCCCGGACGATGGCCTTGCCGCAGTGACCCTCGGCCCGTGCTCGGTCACCGCCAAGGTCAAGGGCGGCAATACTGTTAGCATCGATGTGGTCACGGATTATCCGTTCTCGGATACCATCCGGATGACAATCAAGACGGCGAACCCCGTGGAGTTTCCGCTGCAACTGCGCATTCCCGCATGGGCCCAGGGCGCGACTATCAAAACCGACCAGACCCTCAACC